>CALKOE010000287.1 GCA_938091985.1 uncultured Acidimicrobiales bacterium
GTCCCTCGGCTCCAACGACTGGCGCGGCTCTACAACGTCCCCGTCGACCAGCTGCTCCCGGCCGATATCGGGCCGAGCTTCGGTCTCGCTCCGGCACCTGATGCCGTCATCGACCTCACCGAACGCCCGGTGCGGCGCGAGGGCGAGTCGATCACGATCGATCTCACCCGCCTCGAGAAGCTGTCCGGCCCTGAGGCCGAGATGCTCAACCGATACCTCACGATGATCCAGGTGCAACGCCAGGACTTCAACGGCCGTGTGCTCACCATCCGAGCCAACGACCTTCAGGCGCTCGCTGCAATTCTGGGCACCGGCGTCGATGGCGCCGGCCCCCGTCTCAACGATCTCGGCCTGAGCTACCAGCAGTAGATCCTCACTTCGGGAGCTGGAGGACCAGCCCCGGGTGAATGAGGTCGACGTCGGTGCCGATCGCGTCGCGGTTGGCGTCGATCAACTTTCGCCAATACCGCTCGACTTCAGCGTCGGTCATTGCGCTGTCGCGTTCGTCCAGCGTCGTTTCGGCGATGTGCCAGAGGTGGTCGCCGTGCTGGACGGTCCACTCTTCGAAGCCGTCCGGTGATTCGGTCGCAGGCACAGGCGCTGGCACAGGCACCGGGGCTGAGATGTCCGCCTGCGGGATGGTGGTCGCGTCGACGCCGAGATCGTCGAGGGCTGGCGGAGCGACCGGGATGTCTTCGGCCGGGTCGACGGGTCCGAGGTCGATGAGAACCGGCGCAGCTCCGCGTGCTTCGGTCGCGGCTGCGAGGTTCGGCGTGGCGATGCCGGCGGCGACGACCGAGGCAGCGAGCAGCCGACGCACCGAAACCGGCGCCAGGCGATGCCACAGGCGACCGAGTGCCGTCGATGGGCGCCACGAGGCGAGGGTGCCGACGAGCGCCAGCACGAGCACTGTCGCAGCCAGGAGGATCCCAGAGAGACGAAGGAAGGACACCACCGCAGCGGGTGTACCGACCTCGTTCCACCAGGTCAGCAGGGTTGTTGTGGCCAACGGGGGTGTCGAAAGAGGCAACACAGCCAAGAGGGCACCGATGGCGGCGGCGACCGCGGCGAGCGACACCGCTCGGGTGGTAGATGGGGTGAATGCATCACTGTGAGTCATGGGATCTCCGGGACGAAAAGGCTGGACCCGCTGGGGTCGATGATGCGGAGGCGATGGCAGTCCCCGTTGTGGTCGGCATCGATCGCGGTGGCACCGGGAGCTGGTCCGACATAGTCGGCATCGGCGCTCTCGCCAGGGGCGGGCCAGCGATTGAAGACTGCGACCGTCTCGGTGGCAGATTGGAACAGCGCAGGGGTTTGCGTGCCGTCACAATCCCAGTCACCGAGGACTGCCAGGTCGCCGGGTTGGCCGAGTCCGTACCGGCGCCCTTCGTGAATGAACTCGATGGCAGGACTTGCGCTGTCGAGGTCGAATGCCGGCGCCTGGGTGGTCGTCGGGCGAGTCGAGGTGGTGGTCGAGGACGGAGCGCTCGTCGAGGGAGAGACCGTGGGCAACGCCGCTTCGCTGGTGCCGGATCGATCCATCACGACGGCCAGCGCCCCGACGATGACCACGCCCACAACAGCAGCGACTACGACCAGCCGGCGCCGATGAGTCGTCGACTCCTGTGTTCGAAGTCTGAGGCGGTTGATTTCGTCGGTCAGGCCGCGTGCGGTGAGCTCGCCGGTCGCGGCCCGGTCGGCAATCTCGTTGAACGGCGACCTCAGGTCACCCTCCGCCAAGTGTGAGAGCTGGCGGATCAGGCCGGCCAGCCCGGCCATGTCGTCGGCCTCGGTGGATGGGTCGACCGGGCGAGCGTCGCCGAGGCTGCACAGGAACGGTCGCTGGTCATGGCCGACGATCACGTGCTCGACGAGCAGGGCGCCGTGGGTGACCCCGAGGTCGTGGAGATCGGCGACGGTGGAGGCAACCGCCGCCAGTCCATCGATGAGTGCGTGATCGGTTGCCGGTGGGGTACGAGCCCACGTGTCGGTACCCATGTAGCCCGTGTGAAGCTCGCAGGTATCGCCATGGTCGACGAGGTCCACGAATGGCACCAGGCCGGGGTGTTCGAGGCGCGCAAGAAGCGCGGCTTCGGCTCGGCACCGGTCGGCCTGGTCGGCGTGCGGATGTTTCACGGCGACGAGGCGTTCGCCCCGTCGGCTCACGGTGATCCCGCTCATCGGTTCGTCTCACGAATGACCATGTGAGTGGAATAACATGAAACGACACAGGAAGCAATTGTGCACCGTGTCAGGGGTCATCGGAGCCTTGCCGAAGCGGACCGGTAGCCTGTGGACATGTCCTCGCCCCGAGTCGTTGCGGTCGAGCCGGGTTCGCCGGCAGCACGCGCCGGTCTTCGCGCGGGCGATGAGATACGCGCCATCGACGGCGAGGTGCCCCGAGACGTGATCCGGTGGCAGCTCCTCACCGATGAGCCCGAGGTCCGCCTCTCGATCGACCGCGACGAAGAGCGGATCGAGACCGTGGTCCACAAGAACGACGGGGAGCCGCTTGGCGT
>CALKOE010000288.1 GCA_938091985.1 uncultured Acidimicrobiales bacterium
GCCATCACGGTGTCACGCACGACTCGGGTGACGAGCCCGGGGAATCGGTTTCGAGCCGAGACCGACGACGCGCCATCACCCGGCTGGTCGCCGAGTTCGAGTGCGAGGCGGGCCAACTCGGTGCCGGCGACCTCACGGTGGCCGCCGTCCGTGCGGGTGGTGGTGAGCCGCCCCTGGTCGGCCCAACGCCGCACGGTGTCGGGACTCACCCCGAGAACGCGAGCAGCTTCTCCCATTCGAAACTGGTGCATGAGGGAAAATAGTATCGAACAACGGGCAAATGCAGGAAATGAAGCGCGGTCCACCGGACGTCCGCGGTGCCGTCGTAGTTTCACGACATGACCCTCGCCGGCTCCGTGCTCGCCCCTGTCCAGGAATCGAACGACGCGATGATCGACGCGTGTGGAGAGGTCGATGCCTCCTATGCGTGCGAGCAGGTCTACGAGTGGACCAACAGCAAGTTCTTCGCAACCGCCGCCGAATGGGCGCTCGATCGTCCGATTCGGATTCTCTTCATCCTGGCGTTGGCCTGGATTGCGTCGCGCATTCTTCAGCGGGTCGTCCAACGATTCGTGAACACCGTGGCGACGTCTCCGGCCGAGCCCCGTTTCCAGGCACTTCGTGAGCGCGGTCCAGGGCGGTTGCTGATCGAAGAGACCGAGAAGAAGCGGGCAACCGCGCGTGCGGAGACCATCGGACTCGTGTTGCGCAGCATCGTGGCCGCCGCCGTGTGGAGCGTGGCGGCGCTCCTCGTGCTCGGTCAGCTCGAGATCGACTTGGCGCCGCTCATCGCGGGCGCCGGCATCGGTGGCATCGCCCTCGGCTTCGGGGCCCAGTCGATCGTGAAGGACTTCCTGAGTGGCCTCTTCATGCTGATCGAGGATCAATACGGGGTCGGCGACATCATCGATCTCGGTGATGCCACAGGCACGGTCGAGACGGTCTCTTTGCGATCAACGAGCATCCGAGACGTCTACGGCACGGTGTGGCACGTGCCCAACGGAGAGATCGTTCGAGTCGGGAACTACAGCCAGCTCTGGTCACGGGCGCTCATCGACGTCGAGGTGTCCTACGACACTGATCTCACGCTCGCCCAAGGAGTGATCCAACGCGTGGCCGACGAACTCTGGGATGACCCGAGCTGGGGCGGCGACGAAGTCATGGAGCGCCCGGAGGTGTGGGGTGTCCAGAGCCTCGGTGCGTCATCGGTGGCGATCCGGCTCGTCGTGAAGACCGAGCCTTCGCAGCAGTGGGCCGTGGAGCGCGAACTCCGCCTCCGCCTGAAGGGAGCGCTCGACGCCGCTGGGATCGAGATCCCGTTCCCGCAGCAGACGGTGTGGTTCCGTCACCAGGGTGATCACCCGCTGGTCCCACCACCTGACCCCGCCACGGTCCCGGTGCACCCGCTCGCCGAAGCGCACGACGACGAAGCGTCGGTCTAGCGCCGACCGGTGAGGCGTTCGGCTATCGGCGCCGGATCATGGTGATGCCGTCGCCGACGGTGAGTTGCGCGACCGTCACCCGCTCGTCGGTCGCGAGGAAGTCGTTGAGTTCACGAAGCGCAGTGGTGTCGTTGTCGTCGGCTCCCGAGTCGGGGAGGACGGCGCCGCTCCAAAGCGTGTTGTCGATCAGGATCAATCCGTCGGGCGCCAGCCGAGCGAGGATCTCTTCGTAGTAGCTGCGGTAGCCGGTCTTGTCGGCGTCGATGAACGCGAAGTCGATGTTCTGCTCCTGGGGCAGCGCTTGCAGTGTTTCCAGCGCAGGAGCGATCCGGAGGTCGATCCGATCGGCGACCCCTGCCGCTTCCCAGTGCTCCCGGCCGATGGCGGTCCACTCCTCGCTGATGTCACAGCAAAGGAGTCGACCGCCCGGCGCGAGACCACGAGCAATACACAGAGCCGAGTAGCCGGTGAACGTGCCGACCTCCACCGCAAACCGCGGCTGCAAGGTGGTGACCAGCACGTTCATGAATGCGCCCTGGTCCGGCCCGATCTGCATCATCGAGAACCCGTCGGCCTTCTCGGTGGTGGCCGCGATCAGAGCCTTCAGCACCGCATCGGGCTGTTGGCTGTGGTCGGCGGCGTACTCCGCCAGTCCGGGTTGGGCAATCGATGAACGGCTCATGGGGCTCCGTGAACTACTCGCGGGTGGATTCAGATGGTGGCGATGAACGTAGCAAGCGCTTCGTCCGCGGCCTCCAGATCCCGCTGTGACGGTGCTTGGACCTCGACCCGCACGAGATAGTCGGCGTCGAAGGGCGCCGCGGCCAACACGATGTAGTAGGTGTCGGTGCCGCCGCAGCTGCCGTAGACCTGGAGGGTTCCGGCGTAGAGGCCGTCGTCGTAGGGCTCGGCGCCGAGATCTTCGCACGCATCGGAGAAGTCACGTTCGGCCAGAAGGGCCCCGATCTCAGAGGCGCTGCGGTCGGGTGCCGACTCCACGATGATCCCGGGAACGTCCCAGCTGTCGAGGTATCCCTGGATATCGGGTGATGCCCAGATGCTGGGGTCGAAGTTCGGGTTCGGCTCGCCGTTGACCTCGGTCCATGCGGTCGGGATCGACACGCTGATCAAGCCCTGATCATCTTCGACGGTCGTGTAGCTGTAGGGCGCATCGGCTGTGTTGATGTCGGTGTCGGTCGAGGTGCCCCCGGAGCCGCCGATGACGGTCTGAGCGATGAGCGGAAGCTCGATCGGGTCGCCGTTGATCTGGCCGTCGAGCACCAGCTCGAGCGACGGGCGGTAGATCTCGACGTCGAGGGTTGCGTCGCTGCCCTGCGTGCGGAGCACGTCGCAATAGTCCGACATCGTGCCGTCGGTCGCCATCACGAGGTTTTCGAGGGTGATGAGCACGTCGCCTGGCTCGATTCCGGCCTTGTCAGCGGGAGAGCCGCTCTCCACGCTCGAGATGAAGATTCCGGAGAGGCCTTGATCGAAGATCTGCGCCTGACCGTTGATGCCGAGTGAGTCGACGTTCTCGCCTTCGATGAGGCGATCGATGACCGGGCGGGCGTCCTGCGCAGCAATCGCGAAGTTCGTGTCGAACTCGAGGCTGCCGGCATAGTTCACGCCGAGGACCTGGCCGTTCTCGTCAACTAGGGGTCCACCGGAGTTGCCGCCGAGGATCTTCGCGTCGTGTTGGAGCACACCGTCGACGGAGGCCCAGCTGGTCTCACCGTCGGCGCCGGTCGAGGACACGATGCCGCCGGTGAGCGTGTAGTCGAGATCGTCGAAGTCGATCTCGTCGGCGGCCGGGAAGCCGGCGGAGAACACGTCGAGCCCGACCGAAACCGGGTCTTCCCGGAACGTGAGCGGCGTGTAGCCATCACCCTCGAGCTGGATCACCGCGAGGTCGGTGCACTCGCTGACACCGAGGATGCGAGCGTTCATCGGGTCACCGTCGGAGAAGCTGACCGCAAGCGTCGCCGCACCCTGCACGACATGGTTGTTGGTGACCACGAGGCCGTCTTCGCTGATGACGAAGCCAGTGCCCGTGAATCCGACGTTGAACGCGGCAGCGCCGCCGGAGTCGATGAAGGTGCCTTGCCCCTGGATCTGCACCACCGAAGCTTCGAGATCGGCGATCGCGAACGGTTCGTCTGGCGCTGCCGTGGTCGTCGTTGCTTCCTCGCCTGGTGTTGTGTCGGGCGGCGCGGTGGACGTCGTTGCGTCCGATCCGGCATCAGTGCCGTCGCCTCCACCACAAGCTGCACCCAAGAGTGCAAGCGCCAATAGAACCACTGCCATCCGTCGCATGATCGGACTCCCATTCGTTTCGGTCATGCGACATGACGAAGCAAACGACAGGGTGTTACACCTCGGTGAGAAGTTCCCGGGTGAGATCTTGGGCCCGAGTTTGGCCGCACAGCGCCATGGTTTGGCGGACACCGTCGGTCAGGAAGTCGAGCATCCAGTCGACGCCGAGCTCTCCGCCGGCCCCGAGCGCGTAGAGATACACGCGGGCTGCCATCGCTGCGTCGGCGCCGAGGGCCCGGGCCTTCACGATGTCGCTGCCGCGACGTATGCCGCCATCGACGATGAGCTCAATGCTGTCATCGACGGCGTCTCGACAGGGCGCCACCAGCTCGATCGGCGCCGGCGCCCCATCGAGCTGGCGCCCGCCGTGGTTCGACAGGCAGACGGCATCGATGCCATTCGCCACCGCCAGTTCGGTGTCGGCGACGGACTGCACACCCTTCAACAGGATCTTCCCGTCCCAGATCGACCGCAGCCATTCGACGTCGTCCCAGTTCAACGACGGGTCGAACTGATCCTGGATGTGCTGCGCGAGATCCACCGCCCGCGATCCGTCGTCGATGTCGCCTGCCGCGCTGCTCGTGGCGACGTTGGCGAAGACGATGGGCTCGTTGCGCAGGAAGGTCCAGGTCCAACCGGGGCGACGGATGCCGTCGAAGATGGTGTCGAGACCGAGCTTCGGGGGCAGCGTCATTCCACGGCGGACATCTCGTTCTCGGCGACCGAGACGGGCCGTGTCGACCGTGAGCACCAGGGCTTCGTAGTCAGCGGCAGCGGCCCGCTCAACGAGCTCGCGGACGAGCCCCCGGTCGCGCCACATGTAGACCTGGAACCAGAGACGCCGCTGACCCTCGCCGCCCCAGGGCACTGAGTCGCTGGCGGCGGCGAGCTCCTCGATCGAGCGGGTACCCATCGTGGACAGTGTGTAGGGAATGCCGCGGCGGGCGCAGGCCCGGGCGACGGCGAGCTCGCCCTGGGTGTCGGCCACCCGCGTGAATCCGGTGGGAGCAAGCACGAGGGGGAGCGGCGTGGTTCGGCCGAGGAGCGACACCGAGGTGTCGATCGACGAGACGTCGCGCAGCACCCTGGGGCGGAATCCGATTCGCCGGAAGGCCTCGCTGTTGTTCGTGAGTGCGATCTCGTCTTCGGCGCCGCCGTCGATGTAGTCGAAGACACCTGCGGGGAGCCGCCGCTTCGCGATCGACCGGAGGTCGTCGACGTTGGCCGCGCCGTTGAGGCGCCGCTTGACTGGATTGGGTTCGAACCGGCGGAACTTCACTACCGACCGGAGCGACTCGAGCATCAGCTGTCGCTGCGGTCGATCGCCCGATCGTCGGTGCCGAGGTAGCTCGCAATCACCAACGGGTCGTTGCGGACGTCCTCGGGTTCGCCCTCGGCGATGACCGTTCCCGCCTCGAGGCAGTAGACCCGATCGCTGATGCTCATGATGAGCGGCATGTCGTGTTCGATGATCAGCATCGAGGCGCCGATCTCACGACGGATCTCCTGGATCAGAGGACCGAAGGCTTCCGTCTCGCGCTGGGCCACACCGGCAGTGGGCTCGTCGAGGCAGAGCACGTCGGCATCCACGGCCAGAAGGCCGGAGAGTTCGACGATGCGGCGCGTGCCGGTGGACAGGTCAGAGACGAACGAATCGGCGTAACGGCCGAGACCGAGGAAGTCGATCAACTCGTCGGCCTCGCTGCGCATCCGCCGCTCGGCTGCCATGTCGAGGAACAGCGCACTGCGCCCGAACGAGGAGCGGTGTCGGCCTTCGAGCGCCACCTGCACGCATTCGCGCACGGTCAGCTCGGGGAACAGCGTTGCGGCCTGGAACGTACGACCGAGACCGAGCTTGGCCCGGTTGGGGGAGCTCAGAGATTCGATGCTCTTGCCCAGGAGGGTGACTCGACCCTCCGCCGGGACGTAGCCACCGATGGCATTCATGAGCGTGGACTTGCCGGCGCCGTTGGTGCCGATGAGGCCCACGATCTCGTCTCGGCCGACTTCGATGGTTGCGTCCGACACAGCGACGTTGCCGCCGAAGCGAACCGTGACGTTGCTGGCCGAGAGCGTGACTTCTCGGCCTGCTTCGGAGATGGGGAGGTCCGGGTGCGTGCGGGCCGCTCGCGGTGCGGCCGCTTCGAGATCGCGGTTGAACCAGCGCTGCACGATCATCGGCCAGAAGAAGGGGATCACCGGTTCGAACAGGAGGTAGAGGGAATAGCCCGCCTTGGTGCCGCGAGAGCCGATGTAGGCCGACGATGTTCGGGCGAGCCGCACGAGGATCGAGAGAGCCCAGAATCCTGAGACCACCCGCAACGCCATGTAGAGACCGAACCAGCCGTTGTCGCCATCGCCGAGGATGTGGTTGTAGGCGTAGACGGCGGCGGCGATGATGCCGCCGATCTGCAGGGCAATCACGAGGCCGCTCAGCACGAACTCGTGCATGGGGGCAGCCCGCTCGGCGGTCTTGGTGCTGGTGTGGCCCCGACGGATGGCGTCGGGTGTGTCGGTGGTGCTTCCGGCTTCGAGGTGGCTGTAGCGATCGGCCACGCGCCCGACGATGGCGTCGCGCATCCGATAGAAGAGCTGGACGAAGCCGCCCGGGAAATACATCAGCATCAGCAGGAAACCGATGCTGCTGGTGAGCAGGCTGATCAGGGTGTTGTCGGGGAACAACGTGGGGAGGCCGCGAACCCAGAAGGCACCGATGACGGGGCCGATGACCGAGCCGAGGCCGCCGATGACCACCATGTTGACGACTTGGAGCGAGTCGGCGATCTGGAAGTGGGCCTCGCTGAAACGGATCTGGCGAGTGGCGTTGCCGAACACGGCACCACCGAGTCCGGCGATGCCGCCGGCGACAGCGAACGCGGTGAGCTTCATCCGCACCGGCGACACGGTGTAGGCCGATGCGGTGTCGGCGTTGTCGCGCACCGCAATGATCGAGCGACCGATGCCCGAGCGGCGGACCCGACCGATCACGAGGATGGTGAAGACCAAACACGCGAGCGAGAAGTAGAAGAAGGTCCGCTGGTCTTTCAGGTGCCAGTCGAAGATCCAGCCACGTTCGAAGACCACGGAACTCTGGTTGTCGCTGAAGAAGGGGCGACCGTAGATGTATTTCTCCGCCGCGATCGCGAACGCGAATGTGGAGATCGCGAGCATGATGCCGCGAACTCTGAGCGCGCCGATGCCGGTGATCGCCGCCACGGCGGCCGTGAAGAACACGGCGAGCACAATCGAGGGAAGGGTCGGAATCCCGCTCCACTCGACATCGAGCAGCCGGTTGTCGCCATAGCCGATGTCGAATTCGACGCCGCGGTTGAAGGCGGCAGCGCTGAGCGCGCCGATGCCGGCGTAGGACATCTGGGCGAGTGAGACCTGGCCCGACCAGCCGGTGATGACTGTGAGCGAGGCGGTGACGATCGCGAACGCAGCGATCGTGCTGTAGAGGAAGAACTGCGACGGTTTGATGCGATCCGGCGGCATGTCCCAGAACCAGATGAAGCGGTCGGCCCAGTCGAACAACGTGCCGTAGTGCCACGCGAGCATGATGATGAGGAAGAGCGTGAAACCGATGGCGAGGCGCGGCATGTGGCGGATCCACCACACCCGCTGGAGGTGAATCGGGAGCGGCTTGACCTTCGGGGCGAAGCTCAGCGGCGACTCGTCGTTGTTGTTTCGGCTCTGCCAGTAGAGCGCCACGATCACTGCGACGAAGACGAGCAGCGTCGACAGGCCTGGATCTCGGGTGAAGCGGAAGACGAAGATGTTGTCGGCCAGCGCGATGAGAATGCCGCCGAGCATTGCCCGCGGGAAGGAGCGCATCCCAGCGATCACCGCCGCGGCGAGGGCGTTGGTGAGTGTGAAGGGGCCGAGGTTTTCGATGCCGGTGGCCGCTCGGCCACTCGACAGCAGGATCATCGAGAGCGTGGCGATGAATCCGCCGAGGGTCCAGACCACGGTGGAGACGACGTGGGGGTTGATGCCCGACAGGCGACTGAGTTCGGGATTGTCGGCCGACGCAGTGATCGACTTTCCGAACGTGGTGCGGCTCATCATCAGGCCGAGCAGCACGGCGACGACGGGCACGACGATCAAGATCTGAATCTCGGAGCCCTTGATGAGGATTCCGTTGTCGCTGGCGACGCCGATGGACTCGAGGGCGGAGAAGTCGCCGCCCACGTCGTCCCAGGACCTTCCGATGGCAGCCGGGAAACGCGTCTGCTCGCCGTCGACCTCCGGGAAGGCGAGCAAGACGATTGCGCGCCAGAAGTCGGCGATGGCGACCGTGGCGATGAGCAAAACAATGCGCGGTCGATGGAATAACCGTTTGACCACCGTGACCTCGGTGATCAGCCCCAGGAGTGCACCGACGACGAGCGCAACGATCAGCGCCGGCCAGAACGGCCAGTTCCAATTGATGATCATGAGCGCGAACAGTGTTGCGCCGGGCAGGCCCATGTTGCCGACGGCGAAGTTGATCACTCGGGTCGAGCGGTAGATGAGCACGATGCCCATCGCCAAAAGGCCGAAGATCAGACCCTGGACGATTGTCCAGAACATGATCTGCCTGGTGATCCAGGCGGCGATGAGGAGACTGGACTCCATCAGCCGCCTTCCTTCCCGAGGAACACCGCGCGAGCGAGGTCGTCACGCTCGGCGAGTTCTTGGGCCGAGCCTTCGAATCGGACTTGGCCCTT
>CALKOE010000289.1 GCA_938091985.1 uncultured Acidimicrobiales bacterium
GCCGAAGAGCTGGGAGGTGAGCTCGAGGAGCTGCTGTTCCTGGTCGGGTTCGATGCCGAGGATCGTCGACAGCACCCGCAACGGATGCTGCTGGGTGATCTTCTCGACGAAGTCGGCTTCGCCTTCGGAACCGAGCGAATCGATGACGCCCTTCGCCGACTCGGTGACGATCTCGTCGAGGCGTTCGATGCCCCGCGGTGTGAAATAGCCGCTGGCGACCTTACGGAAGATCCGGTGGTCCGGCGGGTCCATCTCGATGATCGTCTTCATCAGCATCGGGATCTCGGGGTTGGCCCGCTTGTAGGCCTGCTCGTCGGTGAGCAGCACGATTCCCTCGCCGTTACAGAAATCCTCTGGCCGGCTCGAGATCTCGATGATGTCGGCGTGGCGGGTGACCGCCCAGAAGTTCTCGAAGCCCGGCGGCTCCACATAGGTGAGCGGCTGGCTCCGCAGCTCACGCCACTGGGGGTGAGGTGGCCCGGCCTCGCCGTAGTGGGCTGGGGAGATGAGATCGAGTCCGTCGATGGCCATGGCCAAACCCTAGGTCGCGCGGGCCAGCGGACGCCCGTTTCGACCCCGCCAGCGCCGTCAGAGCACTTCGAGAAGGTTGTCCTCGAACGACCAGTCGTGGGGTTGCTCGGCCAGGCCGGAGTCGTGCCACCAGCGGAACGTGTCGTCGACCATCGAAGCGAAGGTGTGCTCGGGCTCCCAACCCACGTCGGCTCGCAGCCGGTCGATCGAGAACACGGTCGACTGGTTCCAACGGTGGATGTTGGGCGCGAGATGCTGCACCAGCTGGCTGAGCTGGAATCGTTGCCGGCCGGCGGAACGATTCACCTTGGGGTTGCCGCCGCCTCGCGAGCGCACGGCGAGGCTCATCCCGCCCTCGTTCCCGAGGTCGACGAGGACCTCGCCGTCCCAGAGTTCGTCCATCTTCGCGCCCTCGACATGACGTACGTCGGGGGTGTCGACACCGGCGGCGGCGGCCAGTTCGGCCACGTAGCCGTTGCGCGACACGTATTCCTTGCCGGTGAGGTTGTAGCGGCGCCCGAAGGTGACGTCGTTGCCCATCATCTGCTCGAGGGCACGAGCCTGGTCGTCGACGTGGCCGACCTGGAGCAGCGTCGTACCGTCGCCCGGCACGAGAATGGGACGGCCTTCGACGAGGCGGCGAAACATCGTCTGCTCGCGAGCAGCGAGCATGTTGTGGGGTCCGAAGACCATGGAGAACGGCACGCTCGTGGCGGGGAACCCGTGGTCGGCATGGGCGGCCCAGAGCAGGTCTTCGCAGAGCAGCTTGTGGAGGCCGTATTCGTTCTGTGCGTCGGTGCGATCGTCGGGATGGCTCTCGTTGATCGGCAGCACCTCCGTCGCTGCGTAGGTGACGGTAGAACTGGCGAAGATGTAGTGACCCACCCGATCATGGAAGAGCTCGAGCATGAGCTCGACGTCTTCGGGGTGATACGCGGTCACGTCCTGGATGACGTCCCATTCGGTGCCGGCCAGCGCGGCCCTGATCGTGTCGGGTTCGCCACGGTCGCCAACCAGGCGGTGCACCGAGTCGGGGATGTCGGCTTCGCTCTTGCCTCGGTTGAGCACGGTCACGTCGTGCCCCTGCCGGACGAGCTCGTGAACCAGCGCAAGCCCGTTGAAGTTGGTACCGCCCATGACGAGAACCTTCATGATCGGCACCGTAGCTTGGCGGCATGGACTTCTCGATCCGAGAGCTCACCGTCGACGATGCCGCCCGCATCGCGCCGGTGCACGTGCGGTCGTGGCAGGCCGCCTACCGGGGGCTGATGGATCAGGCCATGCTCGACTCGCTGTCGGTCGAGCAACGAACAGAGATGTGGACGGGCATTCTCTCCACACCGAACGAGGGTGCTCGGCTCGTTGTGGAGCAGGGGGGCGAGGCAGTCGGGTTCCTCGCCGGGACGAGATCGTCGCCTGGCACCGAGGGTGCCGCCGAAGTGTTCTCCGTCTACCTCGACCCGTCGGTTTGGCGAGGCGGCATCGGCTCGGCTCTGCTCGATGCCGGAGTGGAGGCACTCAGGGCCGAGGGCCCGACCCGGATCATCCTCTGGGTCGTCGACGGCAACGAGCGGGCGTGCTGCTTCTACGAGTCTCGTGGTTGGCAGTTCGACGGCGGGCGTAGGTCCGACCCGGTGGGCGACCAGCTCGTGCCCCACCTTCGCTACCGGCTCGACTGAGTCAGAGGGCTCGCATCGCCGGGCACTATCCGGCCGTGACACCATGAGCGGGTGACTGCGCTCGATCCTGATCTGTTCCTGCCTGACCCGGCTCCGGCAGAGGTGAAGTACACGGTCATCTCGGTCGACGATCATGTGGTCGAGCCGCCGCATCTGTTCGACACCTACATGCAGCCCGCCCTCCGCGACCGTGGTCCACAGCTGGTCGAGAACGAGAAGGGCCACCAGCTGTGGGAGTTCGACGGCAACCGCTACGTCCAGATGGGCATGAACGCGGTGGCCGGTCGGCGCCCCGACACGGTGAAGATCGAGCCGTTCCGTTTCGAACACATGCGCCCGGGTTGCTACGACGTCGAGGCGCGCATCAAGGACATGGACCTCGGCGGCATCTGGGCGATGCTCAACTTCCCGAGCCAGGTCACCGGCTTCTGCGGCACTGTGTTCGCGCGTGCGAGCGACCCGGCCGTCGGTCTCGATGCGGTGCGAGCCTGGAACGACTGGCTCTTCACCGAGTGGTATCAGCCCCACCCCGAACGGGTCATTCCGGGGGGCATCACCTACCTGGGCGATTCCGCCGCGGCGGTCGAGGAGATCCATCGAAACGCGGCGAGAGGCTTCACCTCGGTCACGATGCCCGAACGTCCCCATGCGGTCGGTCTGCCCAACCTCTGGGACCGTGAATTCTGGGACCCGATCATCCAGGCCTGTGTCGACACCGACACAGTGATCTCGCTCCACGTCGGCTCGTCGGGTCTTCACGAGATCCCCGCTGGTGCGCCGGCGATCCAGCTCGGCGCGACGATGTTCGGTCAGCTCTCGCTCGGCGCGTGTGCGGAGTGGTTGTGGTCGGAGTATCCGCTGAAGCAACCCACGCTGAAGATCGCGATGAGCGAGGGTGGCATTGGTTGGGTGGCGATGCTCATCGACCGGCTCGACAACATCGTCGACCGCAGCGGCTACGGCCTCGGCTGGGCCGAGCGACCGGCCGACGTGCTCCGTCGCAACTTCTGGTTCTGCACGATCGACGACCCGTCGACGATTCGCACACGCGACGTGATCGGCGTCGAGAACATCTGTGTCGAGACCGACTACCCCCACGGCGACAGCACGTGGCCCGACACACAGCAGGTCATCGAACAGGCCTGGGGCGATCTTCCGGCCGACGAGCTCCGGATGATCTGCAGCGAGAACGCGGCGAAGCTCTACCGTCACCCCCTGCCCGAGGTCGTGCTCCCCCTAACCTGATCGCCAACCGCTCTGGAGGACTACATGACCGACGCACTTGCTTCATTCCGACTCGACGGCAAGGTGGCCGTTTTGACCGGCGGCGGGAGCGGCATCGGCAAGGCCACAGCAGAGTTGTTCGGCGCGGTCGGCGCCAAGCTCGTGCTCGGCGACATCGATGAAGCCGGAGCGGAGGCCACCGCCGCTGAAATCCGCGAGGGGGGCGGAGAGGCCGTCGCACAACGATGCGACATCACCGTGAAGGCCGACCTCGATGCACTGGTCGCCCGAGCCGTCGCCGATCACGGGCGCCTCGACGTGATGGGCAACATCGCCGGTGTGCCCCACAACCAGATGATCGTGGACGTCACCGAAGACGAGCTCGATCGCATGCTTGCGATCAACCTCAAGGGCCCCTTCTATGGCGTGCAAGCAGCGCTGGCGCAGATGCTCTCTCAGGACGAGGGCGGTTCGATCATCAACGTGGCCTCGTCGGGCATGGACTTCGCGGCGCCGACGTTGTCGGTCTACGCCATGACCAAGGCGGCGGTCGCCAGCCTGAGCCGGACCGCCGCGATCGAGGGCGCTCACAAGAAGATTCGCGTCAACACGATCGCGCCGGGTGCGACGGTCTCGGCCTTCACCGAGGTCTCGGTGACAGATGCCGAGGGCAACGTGAACCCGGACGCGCTCGAGGGCAAGATCAAGATGTTGGCCGGCGCGTCGCCGATGCAGATGGTCGGCGACGTCGACGACCAAGCCAACCTGATGCTCTACCTGGCCTCCGACGCGTCAAAGTTCGCGACCGGTCAGATCTGGCGCTGCAACGGCGGCGCCCCCATGGTCTGGTGAGATGTAGCAGGTGTCAGACACCAGATGTAGCGGGTGTCAGACACCAGATGTAGCGGGTTAGCCGTTGGGGAGCAGGACGGTGC
>CALKOE010000290.1 GCA_938091985.1 uncultured Acidimicrobiales bacterium
CTCGTCAGGCGACCGACAACGGCATCGAATTCCTTCGCACTCCCGATGAGCGGTTCACCGACCTTCCCGACTATCCCTGGAAGCCCAACTACGTGACGGTCGACGGTTTCCGCATGGCCTACCTCGACGAGGGGCCGACCGACGGCGCCAAGGAAACGATCCTGCTGTTGCATGGCGAGCCGACGTGGAGCTACCTCTACCGCCGCATGATCCCGACACTCGTGGCAGCCGGCCACCGCGTGATTGCACCCGACCTCATCGGGTTCGGTCGCAGCGACAAACCCACCGATCGGGCGGCCTACACATACAACGGCCACGTGAGCTGGATGCACCAGTTTCTCGACGCGATCACAGAGGCGAAGGGCATCGAGTCGTTCGCCGCGTTCGTGCAGGACTGGGGCGGGCTGATCGGACTGCGCCTCGCCGCCGAGACTCCTGCCCGATTCAGCCATCTTGTGGTCGCCAACACCGGCCTGCCCCACGGCGAAAGCCTCGGCCCGGGATTCGACTTCTGGCTCGACCTGTCGCAGACCACCGACCCGTTCGACGCAGGCGCTCTGATCGATGGAGCCATCGGTACGCGCGAGTTGACCGAGGCGGAGAAAGACGCGTATCGGGCACCGTTTCCCGATGAGTCGTACATGGCCGGAGCGCGCGAGTTCCCATGTCTGGTGGCAATCACCCCCGAACATCCTGGCGTGGCAGAGAACAAGGCTGCCCGCGAGGTTCTCTCCGGATGGACCAAGCCCGTCCTCAGCCTGTGGGGCATGAGCGACTTCGTGCTCGGGCCGCTACGCGAGGACCTGATCGAGCTCATCCCGGGGACCTCCGGTCAGCCGCACCAGAAATTCGACGATGCGAGCCACTTCATCCAAGACGATGTCGGGGAGCCCCTCGCAACCGCCGTCGTGGACTGGCTCTCAGGACTGCGCTGAGCCAGTCTGGCGGCCATGTCGCGCCGTTCGCTCACACCCATTGTCGCCATCCTTGCCGTGTTGGCTCTACTCGCCGCTGCCTGCGGCGACGATGGCGGCGACGCACTCGATCAAGATCCGGTTGACAGTGACCCGGTCGACAGTGCGACCACCACGACGGTGGCGGACGCTTCGACCGACACCACCACAACAACGACGGAACCTCCGGAACCGGAGCCTGAGGCGCACACGATCGGCGAGCCGACCCCGACACCCAACCCGGAGATCAGCCTCCCGCCCGATGCCGGAAGCGCGTTCTATCAAGGGGTCGGTTTCGATCTCAGCCTCGTGGGCTACGAGCAGTCCGAGTACTTCCTCTCAGGCACGGCTCGATCATTCTCCAACACCACGGAGCTTGGGAGCGATGGCCGTTGGGGCGTGGAACCAGCTGACGAAGCCGACTACACCACGCGCATCCTCGTCATCCGACCGAGCGACGAAGCCGACTTCAACGGAACCGTCATCGTCGAGTGGTTCAACGTCACCGGCGGGCTCGACGCTGCGCCGAACTTCACCATGTCCCACGTCGAGCAGATGCGCGAGGGCTACGCCTACGTCGGTGTGTCCGCCCAGTTCCGCGGCATCGAGCGCAGCGAAGGCACGATCGCGATCGGCTTCCCGATCTTTCTCAAGGGCATCCAGCCCGAGCGCTACGAGTCGCTGTCACATCCTGGCGACTCGTTCTCCTATGACATCTTCAGCCAGGCCGCGCAGGCCGTGCGCGAACCGATGGGCATCGACCCATTGGGAGGTCTCGAGATCGAGCAGATGATCGCCACCGGAGAGTCCCAGTCGGCGAGCCGTGTCGCGACCTACGTCAACGCGATCGACCCGGTGGCCCAACTCTTCGACGGGTTCATGATCCACAGCCGGGGCCGGAGCTCTTCCGGCCTTTCGCAGGATCCGCAACAGGAGATCGGTACTCCCGAGGTCGTGTTCATCAGAGACGACGCGCGGGTGCCGGTTCTCGCGTTCCAGACGGAATTCGACATCCTCTTCGGCGGTGCACTCAACCGGCAGGACGACTCCGCCACGTACGCGCTCTGGGAAGTAGCCGGGACGTCTCACGGAGACACCTACTCGCTTCCGCTCGACGCCGGACCACAGGATCTCGGCAACGATCCCTCGGTGGCGGAGGTTCGCGAGATCGCCGAGCCGATCCCGGGAATTCTCGAATGCGGTGAGCCGATCAACTCCGGCCCGCAGCACTATGTCCTCAACGCGGCGCTTCAGGCACTCAACCGGTGGGTGGTCGATGGAGACGCACCGCCGCCGGCACCCCGCATCGAAACCGTCGAGGCCGAGGTCGACCCCGAGTTCGAAGGCCGCCAACCGAGCCATCACCCGGTCAGCGATGAGTTCGGCAACACGCTCGGAGGTATCCGCACCGCGTGGGTCGACGTGCCGGTCGCCCAGTTGACCGGTCAACCTGCGGCCGGGTCGAGCTTCTGCCCGCTGTTCGGCACGACCACCTTGTTCGACGACGAAACGCTCGCAGAGCTGTACCCCACGAAGGCCGTCTATCTCGAGGCGATGACGGAGTCGATCGAGCAGTCCGTGGCCGATGGGTTCCTCCTTCGACCCGATGCCAACCTGATTCTCGAGAACGCCGCGTCCGACCGCATCGGGAACTAGCTCGCGAGGCGACGCAACTGCGCTTGTAGGGTCGGGTCGTGGCTGGCCCTCTTCCCTTGCGATTCCTGCGTTCCTACGCCGATCCTGATGCCTTGCCCCACGTCAACGCTGAGATCGCGCTCATGGGCCGGTCCAACGTGGGCAAGTCGACGCTTCTCAACGCACTCGCTCAACACAAGGGCCTCGCCAGAACCTCGAAGACCCCCGGCGCCACCCGGCTCCTCAATGCATTCGAGGTGGGCAATCCCGACTCGGGCCGCTGGCTCATGGATCTTCCCGGCTACGGGTATGCCAAGGTCTCGAAGACCGAACAGGCGAAGTGGGCCGACATGCTCACGGGGTATGTCGAGGAACGCGAAAACCTCACAGCCGTGCTGCTTCTCATCGACGGCGAGATCGGTCCGACCCCGCTCGATCTCCAAACCATCGAGTGGCTCCAGCACCTCGGGCGCGACATTCTCTATGTCGCCACCAAGGCCGACAAGGTTCGGCCATCGAAGAGTCCGAAGCGCCGCAAGGATCTGACGAGCAAGCTGGGGCTCGAGAAGAAGGACGTTCGCTGGGTCAGCGCCGACAAGGGGCAAGGCGTGGCCGAGTTGCGAGCCCTCGTTCTGGAGACTCTGGGAATCAAGTAGGAGGCGTCATGGCAATCGAGCAGCAACCGTTCGGCAGCACCGGCCACATGAGCTCGAAGGTGATCTTCGGCGCCGCGGCCCTCGGCGGGATGTCGCAGGAACGAGCTGATGCAACGCTCGAGACCGTCATGGCGTTCGGTGTGAACCACATCGACACCGCGGCAAGCTACGGCGCCAGCGAGGATCGCCTGAAACCGTTCCTCGAAGACCATCGAACCGAGGTCTTCCTCGCCACCAAGACCGGCGACCGCGACGGCGACGGTGCTCGTCGGAGCCTGGAGACAAGCCTCGAGCGCATGGGCGTCGGCCACGTCGACCTCATCCAGCTCCACAATCTCGTGGAAGAGGATGAGTGGCTCCAGGCTTTCTCTCCTGGCGGCGCCGTGCCCGCGCTCTTCGACGCGCGCGACGCGGGTCTTTGCCGACACATCGGAATCACCGGCCACGGTCTCCGGATCGCCAGGATGCACTTGCGCAGCATGGCGGAGGCTCCGTTTGCGTCGGTTCTCTTCGCCTACAACCACTCACTCATGTCGACGTTCCCCGACTATGTCGCCGATGTCGAGCTCCTGAGAGATGTCTGTGCCCAACAAGGGGTGGCGGCACAAACGATCAAGTCGGTGGCCCGTCGCCGATGGGCCGATCCGCAGGCCCCACACTTCAGTTGGTACGAACCCATCGACGACGCCGACGCCAGACTGCGGGCGATGGAATACGTCCTCGCCGAACCCGACCTCTTCCTCAACACGTCGAGCGATGCCCGACTCCTCGAAGAAGCGCTCAGCGCGGCCGCCGGCGAGCGGCGGGCTCCCGACGAGGCCGAACTCGCGCGCGACCGCGAAGAAGCCGGTATCACGCCGATCTTCGATGGAGCGGATCTGGAAGTGATCCGCTGAGGTTCAGTCGATGC
>CALKOE010000291.1 GCA_938091985.1 uncultured Acidimicrobiales bacterium
GTGGCATGGGTGGCATGGGCATGATGTAGCGCCCTTCGCCATTCGGTGAAGATTTGCAAGCGGCCCGGGCGTGATGCCCGGGCCGCTTCGCGTCTGCCCGGTAGTTTCGGCAGCCGTGGATCGAGCGAGACGTGAGTGCAAGCGGGTACCCGGCTGGGCACCAGCGGTGGCGGCGGTCGCTTCGGTGCTGTGTCTCTTGGCGCCGTGGGTGCGCAGCGGGCACGTCGATCGCTCGACCATCGACTTGCTGTCGAGCGCCAGTGCCCTGCAGTTGTGGGACGGGCGCCAGGAATTCATCGCATTGTCGGCGTGGTACGTCCTGCCGGTCTTGGCGGCTGCCTCGGTCCTGCTGGCCGGATGGCGACGGATCCGCTTCAGTGCCGGGTTTGCGCTGCCGATTGGTCCTTTGATGGTTGCGGCGTGGGCCGCAGTGCTGTGGTCGCCCTTCGCGCTTCGATGGGGCGCCTGGCTCGGCATGGTGCTGGGTCTGACGACAAGTTTCTTTGCGACTCTGCTACTCATACAGGGGCGCAACAGGGCGGAAAGCGATACATGACGGACGAGACCGGATCGAGCGAGTCGAACAGCGACGTTCCTCTGGGCGGGGTTCCGTCGGAGTGGGCTCCGCCCGCATCGTCGCTGCCGACGCCACCGGCCCCTCCGCAGGCCCCGACGCCATCACTCGCCCCGCCGGCACCTGTGCCTCCGCTGTCGGTCAGCACCGGTCCGGTGACGGCGGAGTCCTCGCGCCGGTCAGGATTCCTCGGGCGAGGTATCGCCCTCGCCGCGGCCGCTGTGCTCGTGGGTGGCGGTGGCTACCTTGCAATCAACGCGGGATCCAGTGAGGGCGGAGCCGATTCGCCGCAGGCTGCGCTCGACAACGCGCTCGCCGCCATTGCCAATGAAGATCTGATCGGTGCGGCCGAGTTCGTCGAACCGAGCGAGCGCGAGACGATGATCGACGCGGGGTTCGAGGTGATCGAGGAACTCGTGCGTCTCGACGTGTTCGACGAGTCGCTCGATCTGTCGTCGGTCGAAGGATTCGACTTCGAGTTCGACGACGTCGAGATCACTGCGGTCGAGGTGCAGCCGGGTCTCGCCCACCTCTTCATAGAGTCGGGCACCGCCACGGCCAGTGTCGACGGCGCCGCGGTTCCGTTGGGCTCGCTCGTGACCGACCGGATGGATGAGGACGACCTCGCCATCACGGAGACCTCAACCGAACAGATGCGGGAGAGTGAGTCCCCGATCGTGGCGGTGGAACGCGGCGGTCGGTGGTACCTCAGCCTCTGGTACTCGATCGCCGAGAATGCGCTGATCGAAACCGGGTCCCCGCGCCCCGACCCGACTGAACGCCTCACCGAGATCGGCGCCGACTCTCCCGAGCGGGCAGTCGAGAACTTTGTCGGAGCGCTCGAACAACTCGATGTCGCCACGATGATCGGCATGCTCGACCCACAGGAGGCCAGCGCCCTCTACGACTACGCGCCGGTCTTCCTCGACGACGTGCAGGATGGTGCCGACGAGGCGCTCCGCTCGATCCGTGACGAGGGCTGGTCTTGGGATGTCACCGATCTCGACCTGAGGGCCGAAAGCGAAGGCTCGCTCGCCACGGTCTTCGTCGACCGCATGGAGTTCGAGGCCAGCGGACCGCAGGGCGATCTCGGGGTCTCCTTCACCGCCGAGAAGGTGGAAGTCCTCTTCGAAGGGCCCGATCTCTCGGTCGACTACGTGGTCGAGGGCGACTGCTTCACGGTCACGGTCGACGAGGGCTACGGGGCCGACACCACCAGCATGTGCACCGACGAGATGCTCGACGATCTCGGGCTGCAGAGTCTCAGCTCGAGTGCACTCGGCGGATTCGCGACCGTCGAGGACTACGGGATCGTTGTGCGCAACGTCTCCGGCCGCTGGTACATCTCGCCGATTCGCTCCGGCTCGCGGTCAACGCTGCAGGCGATCCGGGCGCTTGAGCCCGACGCTTTGGCGGCGACAGTCGATGCCATCATCGATCTGGCCAGGGACCCGTTTGCGCTCGAATCAACGTTCGACACCCTCGACACCGAGTTCGGCAGCGACTTCTCTGCCGGGTCCGACCCCGGATACCCCGCGGTCGTTCCGGAGCCGCTGACGACCACCACGTTCGGTGGGGTCTTCGAAGGTTCGCCCTACACCCAGTTCAATGCCGATCTTCTGGTCGGTGGACTCGATCAGTCCTTCGTCTACGACCTTGCCGACGACTCACGTGACGACATCTGGTGGCTGTGGCTCGACGAGGTCGAGCCACAGGACTTCGGCCGTGGCGTGGTTGCGCAGGGATGGTTGCCCAACGAGGACTACATCGATCTGATCGTGGCTGAAGAGCTGTTGTTCGACAGTGACGAGGCATTGGCCGAGTGGGTGCAGGGTGAGCTCGTCGCCGACGGCGAGTTCGTCTATGTCAGCGCGACCAATGGCTGGGGTGACGACCTGATTCTGGCGCGGTCCGCGACCGGCATCGCCGTCGTCAACATGTATGGCGGCTTCAGCGACGAAGCTGCAGCGGTGCTGCGCAGCCAGGTCGGGCGCTAGTCACTCGCCCACGCCGGACTTCGCCGATGCGGTCGACATCAGCGCGGCTGCTGCCGCGCTGAGGCTCGCAACGAACATCCAGGCCCAGCCGAAGCCCTGAACGTCGGCGAGCACTCCGAACACCGCCGGGCCAGTCATGGCGCCCACGAACATGCCGGCCTGGACAACACCGGAAGCGGCGCCGGTCGTGTCGGGGTTCTGCTCGACTGTGCCGAGGTGGACGACCCCAGGCCACGACCAGCCACATCCGTAGGCGAGCAACGCGCCGCAGACGACGAGGACCGAGTTGCCTGTGCCGATCATCGGATAGGCAAACGCTCCGATTGCCAGCAGTACCGTTGCGAAGCGGAAGCGGTCGAGTGACCGGTGGTCCATCAACGCACCCCACCCGACCCGGCTCGTGATCAAGGCCAGGCTCCCGGCCACCTGCACTGCACCGGCGGCGTTGCGGCTGAAGCCGGCTTCGTCGAGCGTGCGTACGAGGAACGTGCCGATGTTGCTCACCGCTGCCGCGCCGAACGCTGCACCGATTGCGACCCGCCAGACCCGCGCCGATGGGCGGTAACGGACCCGCACCTCGGGTGGGGCGACGGGTGCGTCGACATGAGGCATCGCGATGATGGCCACCCCGGCGAGCACGGCCGCAGCGACGTAGGCGGCTTGCCAGCCGAGCGACACGGCGATTGTCGGGAGTGCGAGCCCGGCCAGACCTGTGGATGTCGGAATCGCGGCCTGCTTGATCCCGAGGGCGAGACCCCGTCGGTGATGTGGCACGCCGCCGGAGATGAAGGTGTTGTTGCTCGGCTGGTTGATGGCATTGCCCACCGCCGCCACACACAACGCCATGACCACGGTTGCGTAGGAAGGGGCCAGGATGATCCCGATCGTGCCGATGCCCGCCATTGCGGTGCCGAATCGCAGCGCTGGAGAGGGACCGAGACGGTCCGAGAGCGCGCCGCCCCACGAGCTCAGGGCCGCGGAGACTGCGAAATAGGCGGCGACTGCGAAGCCTTGCCGAGCGTCGCCGAAGCCGAACTGCTCTTGGATGTCGGGCGCCAGCGCGCCGAAGAGGTGAACTGGGGCGATCGCCGCGACCATCGTGCCCAGCGACACCGCTGTGACGTGGCGCGGGTCAGGCGCATGCGGATCGGACGAGGGCACCGTGCAGTATGGAGGCCGATGGCCTCAGGTTGGTGCGGCCGATGGCCTCAGGTTGGTGCGGCCGATGTCCTCGGGTTGGTGCGGCCGATGGCCTCGGGTTGGTGCGGTTGCTGCTGGATAGGCTCGATCGCATGGATTGCCCTGCAGTGATCAGCAGTATGGCCCCGGTGCGTTTCGGGCGTTGGAACGAGGACGAGTCCTGAGCGACCCGACCGCGCCGATCGGGGAGTGGCCTGAGGCCACGGAACCGCTCGCGCCTCTTCCGCCGGGCCGTGGTGGTCCGCAACGGATCCCTCGTCCGGACGGAGCCGAGTTGGGTGGAGCCGCGCCGTGGGCC
>CALKOE010000292.1 GCA_938091985.1 uncultured Acidimicrobiales bacterium
CGGGCTGCGCATTCAGGACGGCGGCGAGGAGAACCAGGACGGCGAATGGCGGGGCAACTGCGGTGACGCGTTTCATGTCGGGATTCCGTGCCTTTTCGGGCGCCGAATCCGGGCCCTACATGTGGGTGAGCGCTTCGAGGATGCCAGCGCGATTCCAACTTGCAAGGTAGGGTTGCAACCCTGCGACGTCAAGGCCTCGGCTGGTTTGGTGGCCGCAATGGGTCCAGATCATGACAACGAGGTCACCGTCGTGGGCCGCCGCACTCGCCCAGTCGATTGAGGGCGGCGTGTCGTGATCGCTCTCGTGCCAGCGGAGATCCTCGAGGCCGAGGTCGGTCTTCAGTTGGTCCGCCCACGGCTGTCGTTGACCTCCGACGATGTGGAGCACCCGGCCCGCCGTTGTGGGCCGCATCGCCGCGGCGGTGTCGCTGTCGCGCTTGTCGCGCCATTCCTGGAAGTCGACGAGGTCGGCGAGCACCGCGCGGAGTCGTCCGACCGCGGCGTCGACCGCTTCGTCTTCGCCGGCCGGCCAGCGCTCGCGAAGCGTGAACGCCAACTCCGTAGAGAAGTCGGCGTCGCCGAGGCCGGCGCCCTCGGCAGCGGCTTCGAGCAGGAGATCGCGAGCGGTTGGCACCGTTTCCTCGTGCTCCAAGAAGAGCCGAGCAGTTGCCATGCGCAGTCGCACCTGATCGATGCGAGGGAGAAGCGTGCGGGCGCGCTCGTCGAGTTCGAGGACATCATCGAGTTCGCCGGCATCGATCCGGTCCTCGATCGCTTCGCGGAGATAGGGGGCGAGGGCCGCGTCGTTGATGTCCCATGTGAGGATCTCTCGAAGGGCGTCGTCGGGCATGCGGTGGGGGTCGGGCCAACGGTCTATTGCTCGATGGAGCCATGCCTCGGGGTCGGCAGGGGCACACTCGCGGGCCACGCGCAACGCCAGGTCGTCGCGAAGACGCAGGAACACGGTGGGGAGGAGTCGATCGAGCACCTCCTTGCCGGCGAGTTCGTCGAGGATGACCTCGGCGATTTCGCGAACGGCACCGTCGGGTAGCCGGGGAAGTTCGGCAGCGAGCCGCACGACATTGGACTCGACCCCGAGATCGATCTCCCGCAGCAGCGACGCGACCTCGGTAGGGATACTGAAGTGCAGCCCTGCGCTGAGCCGGCGGAACGCGTCGCCGGCTCGGAACCGGGTCGGGTCGTCGAGCAGGTCGATCACTGTCTGGTGGTCATCGATGTCGTATGCCGCCTCGGCCGTCATCGATCGCACGACGGGGTCGTCGGGGGCAAGGGGCAAGATGTGGTCCTGCAGCAGGTTCAGCCATTGGTTCGACTCGATGGCATCCATGCGGCGCAGTCGTTCGGCCAGCGCCTGAACCAGCACCGGGTCGGTGGCCGGGCCGGTAGCCGCCGGTTCGCTGCCGACTGTGGCTGCCGATGGCGGCAGCGTCGGGATTGGAGCGGGCTGGATCGGTGCCTTGTGGGTGTCGATCGCAAAGGACAGCCGGGATGACAACAGAGGTTCGGGTACGAAGGCGAGATCGACCGTGTGGCTCCCGGCCGTGAGCGGCCGAATCGGCACGTGCAAGTAGTCGTCGTGGTCGGCCCGTTCCTTCTCGATCCCACCGACCACCGCGCCCGGCGGGTCGGAGTCGACGAGAACGGAGTGGACGTGATCGTTGCCGCCGGGTGAGTGAACTTCGAGCACCGCGGTCGCAACGTCGCCGAGTTCGAGACTGCGCTCGCGCACCTCGTGCCCATGCGGGTCGAGCACTCGCACGAGCCGGGCGAAGTTGGATTCTGCGTAGAACTGGTTGCCGCGCAGCCGCTGGACCACGCGGCGCCAGGCCTCGCGCTCCTCATGACCCGAACGCGGCGGCCGGAGCCCTTCGCCGGACGCTCGCCACGCGAAGTAGGGGGGCTGCGTGGGGTGAGACCGCAACGGAGCGATGAGCGCGTCGTCGTCCTCCACCACCGGCCACGGTCCGACCGTGATCGTCACCCGGAGTCCGTTACGACCCTGCTCGGCTGCGGTGATCGTGGCGTAGCGGGCGGGGTCGACCTGGCTGTAGGGGGAGTCGGAGAGGATGATGATTGCACCCTCGCCGACGGTCACCTCGAGCCCTGGAGCCAACCAGCGCTGGGCGTAGGTGATGTCGAATTCGGTGCCCTCAGGAGCGGACACGAGCGCGACGTTCTGCTGTTGGTACTGAAGGATCCGACCTGCCTTGAGCAAGTGGAGCAGCTGAGGGGCTTCGTCCGCCATGGCGGGAGGATAAGGGCGGTCGGTCGGAGAGACCAGCGCGTACGCTCCTGTGGTGCCCCGTTATCTTCGCCGCCGACAGAAGTCGGTTCGAGAGGTGCTCGACGATCTCGGCTTCGATCCTGAGTCGATCGAGGAAGCCGAAGGCTCCGGCACCGCCGAACTGCTTGCGATCGACGGCCTCGTGCTGCCCGAGCGAGGCAAACTTACGCTCGAGGAACTCGCCGAGAAGGTGGGCGCCGAACCCGATGTTGTCCGGGTGTTGTGGCGCAGCCTCGGCTTCGTCGAGCCGGTCGAGGAGGACCGGATCTTTACGAAGACCGACGTGCGAATCCTGAAGAACTTGATCGAGCTCACCCGCGCCGGCGT
>CALKOE010000293.1 GCA_938091985.1 uncultured Acidimicrobiales bacterium
CTCGTCGATCGACTCCGCCAACTCCGAATCTCGGGTTCGGAATGCCTCGGCCGCGCGTCGCACCAAGAGCTGCGCCTGCGCGCTCATGCGGGCGACAAGGTCTCGTACATGGTCGTCGGGGTGTGCACCCTGGAGCCGACCAATGGCCTTGGCGATGTTGCTCACCAGGTCGCCACTGCGCTCGATGTCCATGTTCATGTGCATCGCGGCCACGACGAATCGCAGGTCGGTTGCGACCGGCTGTTCGCGCACGAGGGTGTCGATGCAGCCCTCCTCGACCTGCAGCGAGAGCAGGTCGATGTCGTCATCGGCGGCCACGAGGGCGTCCGCCGTGGCGACGTCGCCCTCGAGCATGGCCGAGGTGACTTCGCCGACTCGCTCCGCGACCAACTCGGCCATCGCGAGCAGGCGGTCCTCGATCAGATGAAGCCGCTCATCGAGCTGCGTCCGGATCTCGTTCACGTGTCCCCCATCAACAGAGTCTCCCATCGCCATCTCAGCCGAACCGGCCGGTGACGTAGGCCTCGGTTCGCTCGTCCGCCGGGTTCGAAAAGATCGTGCCGGTGTCATCGAGCTCAACCAGTTTGCCCCGTCGCTGACCGGTGCCCTCGTCCAGCTCGGCGGTAAAGAAGGCGGTCCGATCGCTGACCCGCGCCGCCTGCTGCATGTTGTGGGTCACGATCACGATCGTGTACTCGTTCTGGATCTCCTTCATGAGCTCCTCGATACGACCGGTCGCGATCGGGTCGAGGGCCGAACAAGGCTCGTCCATCAGGAGAACATCGGGGTTCACCGCGATGGCGCGGGCGATGCAGAGCCGCTGCTGCTGCCCACCCGACATCCCGAGCGCCGAGGACTTCAACCGGTCCTTCACCTCTTCCCAGAGGCCGGCACTGCGAAGCGAGCGCTCGACCACTTCGTCGAGGTTGCCCTTCTGCCCGGCCACCTTCGGGCCGTAGGCAACATTGTCGTAGATCGACTTCGGGAACGGGTTGGGCTTCTGGAACACCATGCCGATGCGCCGCCGCACGGCGACCGGGTCGACCTGCGGGTCGTAGAGATCGATGCCCTGGTAGAGCACGCTTCCCTCGACGCGAGCGATGTCGATCAGGTCATTCATCCGGTTGAAGCACCGCAACACGGTCGACTTGCCACAGCCCGACGGCCCGATAAGGGCGGTGATCTCTCGCTCGCGTACATCGATGTCGACATCGGACACCGCGCGGAGATCTCCGTAGAACACATTGAGATTGCGGACGGTGAAGACATCAGGAGCCACCGGCGCGTCGTCGGGACTGACCCGCAGATCAGCAGCGAGCGAGATGTCGGGGCGGGTTTCGGATTCGGTCATGTGCATCAGCGTCCGAGTTTCTTGGTGATTCGAGCTCGGGCGATGATCGCCACGAGGTTGATCATGAAGACCATCGCCAGCAACACCACACTCGCTGCCGCGGCGTGGCCGCGCCACGTCTGGGCGGGGAGGCGGGAGAAGTTGGCGATGTTCATGGGGAGCGCGGTGAAGGCGCCCTGGAGTTGTTCGAGGAAGTCGTTGTTGCCCGTGGTGTAGAAGCCGGCAGCGCCGATCACGAGGAGGGGGGCCGCCTCGCCCAGGGCCCGAGCAATGGCGAGCACGGTGCCGGTGAGGATGCCGGGCATCGCGGCCGGGATCACCTGCGAACGGATCACTTCCCATTGGGTCGCACCGAGGCCGTAGGCGCCTTCCCGCATCGACCCGGGCACCGCGCGCACGGCTTCGGCGGAGGTGATCACCACGACGGGCAGCACGAGGACCGCGAGTGTGATGCCGGCCGCCACCACCGAGGAGCCCCCGGTCAAACCACGAAGCCCCTGCACGAACACG
The DNA here is from genome assembly GCA_938091985.1 of uncultured Acidimicrobiales bacterium. Lineage (GTDB taxonomy): Bacteria > Actinomycetota > Acidimicrobiia > Acidimicrobiales > Aldehydirespiratoraceae > JAJRXC01. The sequence goes on from CALKOE010000293.1 coordinate 1,862, forward strand.
GCGAGACCGAGCAGGCCGTAAACGATCGACGGCACGCCGGCGAGGTTGCGAACGGTCACCTGGATCAGCCGGGTCGCCCATGTGTCGTCGGCGTACTCCTCCAGATAGATGGCGCCGGCGATGCCGATCGGGAACGTCAGCATCACGATGCCGGCGATCAGCAAGCTGCCGCGGATGCCCTGGGCCACGCCGGCCTTGGCGGGATCTGACGACGACGGGGAGCGGACGAAGTCCCACAAGCGGGTGGAGATGATGTCCCACGCCTCGACAAGCACATCCCAGAAAACCGCACCCACCATGGCGAAGGCGAGGGCCACCGAGATGAGCAGGAGGCCGAGGAAGATCTGGCCCGTGATGTCGGCGCCCTTCCTCGCCCGCAGGTCGGCGAGGTCGACCACAGAGGACCGTGCGGCGGCCATCAGTAGACCTGCCGGAATCGGCGGACAATCGCATCGGAGATCACGTTCAACACCATCGTCATCACGAAGAGCACCGCGCCGAGGAAGTAGAGGCTCTGGAACGCGAGGCCCGAGCCGGCGACCTGGTCGGTTCCCGCGCCGAGCGATGCCATCGCCGCGGTGATGGTCTGGCCGGGCTGGACCGGGTCGGTATTGAAGATTCCATTTCCGCCGGCTGCGATGAACACCACCATCGTCTCACCAACAGCTCGCGAGACCCCGACGATTGCCGCAGCCGAGATGCCGGAGAGCGCGGCCGGAAACACCACTCGCAACGCGGTCGTGACCTTTCGGCCGCCCAGGCCATAGCTCGCCTCACGGAGTTCCATGGGGACAGCCCGCATCGCGTCTTCGGAGATCGACGCGACGATCGGCACGGTCAGCACACCGACACCGATCCCGGCCGCGAGGATCGAGAAGATGCCGATGTCGTCGAAGATCCGAGACAGCACCGTCGGAGCGATGAAGCTGATCGCGAACAACCCGATCACGACACTGGGGATGCTCGCCAGCGTCTCGATCAGTGGCTTCACCACGCGGCGCACTCGGGGCGAGGCGTACTCCGAAAGGTAGAACGCCACTCCGAGCCCGACGGGTCCGGCCACCAACATTGCGATTCCGGTGACCCAGAGGGTGCCGACGAACAGGGTGGAGAGATCGAACTCGCCACCGCGTGGGAACCAGCCGCGCTCGGTGAGGATCCCCCACTCGAATTCGCTGTCGGAGACGAACTTCGCGGCCTGGGTGAAGATGTTCCAGATGATGAGCGCGCTGACGACGACCGACGCGAGTCCGGCCGCGAACATCGCCCGAGCGGCCCGCCGGTTGCCGCGCGCCCGGGTCTCGTCGAGTCGAAGGTCAGCAGCACTTTCGATTGTCGGCAGTTCGACGACCTCGATGGCGTCGCCGAATCCATCGACAACGAGCGTGTCAGCCAACAGGTCCCATGGCGCTCGACGATCCGGCGTGCGCCAGATGAGTAGTCCGACCGCCGCCCAGATCGCCGCCGCGATGACTGCATTGAAGTCGAGCACGAGAACGGGCAGACCGTAGAGCACACCGAAACGAGCGAGCTGACGCACGACGATGGTCAACACCGGTGCGGGAGATCCGTCGGCCAGGGCGATGTGTTGCCCGGTGAACGAACCCGTCGCAGTCGTGGCCGCGGCGTACTCCCAACCGTTCCAGGCCGCCATCACCACGAAGGCAAGCCAGAAGTTCGAGGGCCCGAAGTCGGTGAAGGGACCCGCCACGAAATACTCGAGCAAGCCGATGCCGATCGCGATCAGGATGAACACCAGCGGCTCGAGCGCCGCCGCGGTTGCCCGGCGAGAGAGGGCGGGGGTGGTGACTACTCCCACTGACCCGTCCCCGTGACTCGGTTGTTCCAGATCGACTGCGCCCGGACCTGGTCGGGCTCGGCGAGATCGACATAGCCGACGGCACTGACCGACTCCAGGCCGGCATCGCTCATCATGTAGTCCACGAACGCGGCGACCGACGGGTTGTTCGTCGCTGCCTCGGCATTGACGTAGGTGTAGAGGAAGCGAGCAATGGGGAAGGTGGCATCGGCGATGGTCTCGGG
>CALKOE010000294.1 GCA_938091985.1 uncultured Acidimicrobiales bacterium
GTCGGCTCGTCGACGAGGGCGGTGATCTCGACACGGCGTCGATCCTGCTCGACGCGGCGGCTCCGTTGCTGACGCCGATCCGTCGGTCTGAAGTTGTTCGTGGCATCGAGGCGCGCTTCTCGGGGTTCGGCACAATCGACCATCTTCTCCACGACCCGACGGTCAGCGAGATCATGATCAACGGCCCTGGCGCGGTCTGGATCGAGCGCGGCGGGGAGGTGATTCCGGCGGGGGTGGCGGTCGACCCCGAGGAGCTCGAAATCTTGGTCGAGCGAGTGCTCGGGCCGGTCGGTCGTCGCGTGGATCCGCTTCGTCCCTGGGTCGATGCGCGGCTTGCCGATGGGAGTCGCGTCAACATCGTCGGACCTCCGATAGCGCCCGACGGGCCATGCGTGACGATTCGTCGGTTCGTGGTGACCCGACCGGCGCTCGACGAGTTCGCTCATTCGGATATGGCCGAACTACTGCAAGCCCGCGTGCGAGACGGCGCAACGATTCTCGTGAGTGGCGGCACCGGCACAGGCAAGACCACCCTGCTCAACGCCCTTGCCGGCGAACTCGATCCGGCGACAAGAGTGGTCACCGTCGAGGATGCAGCCGAGCTCGACCTTCCGCTCGACAATGTCGTCCGACTCGAGTGTCGACCGCCGGGTGTCGAAGGCACGGGTCAGGTCGACGTGCGAGATCTCGTGCGAGTGGCCCTGCGCATGCGCCCGGATCGCCTTCTGCTCGGGGAGGTGCGAGGGCCAGAAGCGTTCGACTTGTTGCAGGCCCTCAACACCGGCCACCGCGGTGGCATGTCCACAATTCATGCCAACACCCCGCGAGATGCTCTGCATCGTCTGCTCAGTCTCGTGATGTCGGCCGATGCAGGGGTGCCCTCCGAGGTTGTCGAGATGCAGATTGCTCGCGCAATCGATCTTGTCGTCCAGGTCGTGCGCGGCGTGGGCGGCCGACGGTCGGTGAGCGAGGTTGCGGCGGTGGTCGGACCCGGACGGGTCGAGTCGTTGGCGGCGACGCCATGACGATGCCGAGCCGCAAGGGCGCCACCCAACGCCGGCGCCAGATCGAACGACTGCCTGACGTGCTGGCGGCACTGGCGCGTTCGTTGCGCGGCGGCAACACGCTCCACACAGCCTTCGTTGGCCTGGCCGCCGACCGCTCGATCGCCGGCCCGGGGTTGCAGCGAGCGGGCGCTCGGGTCGACGGTGGATCCCCGATCCGAGATGAGATCGACCGATGGGCTGAGTCGCTCGGTCACCGCGACGCGGATCTCGTGCGGGCGGTCCTCAGCGCTGGTTCGCTCACCGGCACCGCGCTGGCAGCATCGCTCGATCGGGCGGCGACGAGCCTTCAGGAGCGAGCTGACCTTCGGCGAGAGATCGCCGCGCTCACGGCACAGGCCCGAGCCTCGGCGTTTCTTCTCACGGTCGCTCCAGTCGGCTTTCTCGCCGTACTGATCGTGGCCGACGCGTCGGTACTCGGATCCATCTTCGCCACACAAACCGGGAGGGTCGCCTTCGGGGTCGGCGTGGTTCTCGACGTGCTCGGTTGGTTCTGGATGCGACAACTCGCCGTGGCGGTCGATCGGTGATGGTTCTCGCGGCCGGTGCCGCCTCGCTCGCCTGGCTCGTTGCGTTGGTGCCGTGGCGGGCACCGGCTCGGACGCTCTCGCCGAGCCCGACGAGGCCAGGCCAGATGCAGCGAATCGTGGCCGGCGGTCCGGCGTGGGGGGCGGCTGTGACTTTCGCCGTGATCGTGGTCCACCCCCTGGTCGGCGCGCCGCTGGCTCTGTGGCCATCAGTGCAGACGTGGTGGGCGGCTCGAGCTGCGGCCGATCGCGGTCAACATGCAGCCCTGCGAACTCTCCCGGAGACCGCCGACCTGATCGCGCTCGGGGTCAGCGCGGGGGCTTCGATTCGGGCCGCGATCGGCAACACGATTCGTTGGATGGACGACCCTTTCCGCGAGGTATTCGCCGAGGCGTTGCGCCGCGCCGATGCCGGCGAAACCTTCGCCGCCGCGCTTCACAGCGCAGCCGATGGCCTCGACAGCGCCGCTCGCCCGTTGATCGGGCTCGTCGCTGCAGCAGAGGTCGACGGTGCGGCGGTGCTCGCCGGCCTGGTCCGGGTGAGCGACGAAGGCCGGCGGCGGCGCCGAAGCAGGGCAGCCATCCGGGCTCGCCGACTTCCCGTCACGATGCTGCTCCCCTTGGTGCTGTGCGTGCTGCCGGCCTTCGGTCTGCTGGCCGTTGCGCCCATGGTGCTCACCGCCCTCGGCGACCTCGACCTCGGGCTCTGAGTCGCCCCCAGAGAGTGCTCCCCCAGGCCATCAGGGCATCGCCTGAGAAGGCGCTGCCCCTCTTGGCCCTGGCGAAGGACGACCGCCTGCTCTACAAGAAGCTGGCCAAGCTCGAGAACGACGACGAAAAGCCATTCCACGAAACCTACATGGTCCTCCAGCAGGTCCCCATCAGCTTCCTGAAGGACTTCATGCCGGTTGCGATCGGCTCCGAGG
>CALKOE010000295.1 GCA_938091985.1 uncultured Acidimicrobiales bacterium
CGACAGCTCCGACGATGGGGGCCACTCGGCGTGATCGCGGTGATCGTGATCATCGTGGTGGTCGTGCTCGTCTCTTCGGGGGGCGATGACGATGACGACGCCATCGACGACGACACTTCTCAACCCACTGATACCGGCGGCGGCGACGTTGACGATGACACGACCACGTCGGATCCGGTCTCGGACGACCCGATGGAGGCCATCACCGCCGATGGCTTCGTCTCGTGGAACGAAGCCGACGCGGTCGGCCTGACCGGCGACTTCGAATGGGGCGACCGCTGCGACACCGACCTCGGCACTCTGGCGTATCCCGACTTCTTCGCGGGAGAGTGTGTCGTCCCGTGGGAGGGCGACAACGGTGGCGCCACCGAGACCGGCGTCACCGCCGACACGATCACGATCGTGGTCTACACGGCACCCGAGGTCGATCCCGTCCTCGACTACGTGACCGGACCGATCAGCAACGACGACTCTCCGGAGGATGTCTTTGCGACCCATGTCGGCCTGGCTGAGTTCTACGGTTCGTTCTTCGAGACCTACGGGCGCACCGTCGAGTTGATTCGCTACCCGGCCACCGGCACAAGCGATGACGAGGTCGCAGCGATCGCGGATGCCGAGACGATCGCCCGAGACCTCCAGCCCTTCATGGTGTGGAGCGGACCCGCCCTCCAGCTCACTGTCTTCGGTGAGACGTTGGCGGCCAACGGCATCATGTGCGCCTGCGGCGGCGGCGTGACAGCACAGGAGAACTACCCCTACCTCCACACCATCACGAAGTCGGCAGATCAGAGCCGAATCCTGCTGGCGGAGTACATCGGGAAGCGGCTCGCGGGCCGCAACGCCATCCACAGCCCCGACTTCGCCGACCAGGAGCGCACCTTCGGCTACCTCTACCTCGAGACGAGCGAGGTCTCGACCCAGGTGGCGGAGGACTTCCGCGACCGGCTTGCCGACGAGTACGGAGTGATCCTCGACCCGCTGATCCCCTACGAGCTCAATCCGCTGACCCTGCAGGAACAGGCCACGACGATCATCGCTTCGCTGAAGAGTGCAGGCGTCACCAGCATCGTGTTTGCCGGTGATCCGATCGCACCCCGCGATCTCACCTTCGCGGCGACCGATCAGGAGTACTTCCCCGAGTGGATCCTCTCGGGAACGATCCTCGTCGACACGAGCGTGTTCGGTCGGACCTACGACCAAAACCAGTGGGCGAACGCCTTCGGGATGAGCAACACCGCTGTGCCGATAGCCCGCGAGAGCGGAGGCTTCTACTTCCTCTACGACTGGTTCCACGGCGAAGCTCCTGCCGCCGGCGACACCATCGGCGTGCAATGGCAGGCCTCACTCACCCTCGCCCTGCTCCAGGGCGTTGGGCCGAACCTGACCCACGAGACCTATATCGACTCGATGCTGAACAGCCCGGCGACCCCGCGCGGTGCAATCACGGCCCCGTCGATCTCGTGGGGCAATGACAAAGACCTTTGGCCCGACGACATCCTCCCCGACCTGAACGGCATCGACGACGTGTCCGAGGTGTGGTGGGATCCCGACACGGTCGGAATCGACGAACTCGAACGAGAAGCTGCTGGCGTCTACCAGTACGTCGACGGAGGCGTCCGCTATCTCCCCGGCCAGTGGCCCGACACCGACCCGAAGGTCTTCGATCTCGATGGGGCGGTCGACCGCTACACCGAGCGTCCGGCGTCAGAGGCCCCGCCGGCCTACCCGAGCCCAGCCGGCTGAGCGTCAGACGCGCCGCCCGACGACCCAGGTGGCTTCGATCTCGAGGTCATCGGTGAGCGCAACGAGATCGGCTCGTCGGCCGGGGGTTATCGACCCCCGGTCGTCGAGGCCGATTACTCGACATGGATTGGTGGTCACCGCGGCCAGCACATCGGTGAGCGCGATGCCGACTCGGTCGACGCAATAGCGCACGGCGTCGATCATCCGCAGGGCACTCCCTGCGAGCGTGCCGTCGGCGAGACGTGGTGCGCCGTCGAGCAATTCGACACCAGCGTCGCCGAGGCGACCCGATCTCCAACCCGTCGCGTCGGTGACGAGCACAACCCGCTTCGCTTCCTTCGCTCTCCATGCGAGACGCAATACTCGCGGATCCACGTGCAAACCGTCGGCGATCAACGTCACCGTCAACCGGTCATCGGTGAGCGCAACACCGAGCGCTCCGGGCTCGCGATGATGCAGGGCTCCTGAGGCGTTGAACGCGTGAGTGAAGACGCGAGCACCCGCATCCACCGCCGCCTCCGCCTGCACTGCGGTCGCGTTGGTGTGGCCGAGCGCACAGACCACGCCGCGGTCGGCGAGCAAACGGATCGCCTCTGCGGCACCTGGGCACTCCGGACCAAGCGTCATCACGCGTACCGATGACGGCAACGTCTCGAGCCAGTCGAGATCGACCCGGGCGGGGCCGTCTCCTGGGTGAGCGCCGCGCGCGCCACCGAGAAAGGGCCCTTCGAGGTGTATCCCAACAGCGTCCGGGCCGCCCCCTTCTCTCATCAACGACGACAGGTTGTCGATCCGACGGTCGAGGAGATCGAGCGGCGCCGAGATCAACGTGGGGAGCCAAGAGGTGACACCCTGATCAAGTAGAAGACCGGAGATCCGGGCCCAGCCGACCCCATCCACCGACGCAAGGTCCACATCGTCGTGACCGTTCACTTGAAGATCGACGAACCCCGGAGCGACGAGGTCGAAATCGGGCGCTGACGAACAAGGCTCGATCGCAACGATGACGCCGCCCTCGACAACGACCGAGTGGTCGTCGAGGACGCCGTCAGGAGTGACGAGGCGGCGGGCGCGTATCGACTCGATCAGTTGTCCCGATCACGGAGCTCGCGGCGCAGGATCTTGCCGGAGGCGCTCTTCGGGATCACGTCGATCTCCTCGAGCAGCCGGATCTGCTTGTAGCCCACGAGGTGCTCCCCCACGAACTCCTGCACTTCATCGAGCGTGAGCGTCGCACCCGGCGAAAGCGTTACGAATGCCTTGGGCAACTCCCCAACGGCGTCGTCGGGCACACCAATCACGGCAACGTCGGCCACTGCTGGGTGGGTGATCAGCAGCCCTTCGAGCTCCGCCGGCGGCACCTGGAAGCCGTTGTACTTGATGAGTTCCTTGATGCGATCGACGATCGAGTAGTGCCCATGCTCGTCGATGATCGCGACATCGCCAGTGTGGAGCCAGCCATCGCTGTCGATTGTGGCGGCCGTTGCTTCTTCATTGTTCAGGTAGCCCGCCATTACCATCGGCCCGCGGACCCAGAGCTCGCCGCGCTCTCCTGCCGGCTGGTCCTCACCCGATTCCGGGTCGACGATGCGGCACTCCACGTTGGAGATGGCCACGCCACTGGTGCCCGGGCGAGAGTGGCCTTCGACGGTGCTGTGGGTGACCGGACTCAACTCGGTCATGCCGTAGCCCTGCACGACCTCACAACCGACGCGGGCCGCAGCCTCTTGGGCGAGGTCGGCTCCCAGCGGGGCCGCGCCCGAGAAGATCTGCTTCAACGACGACAGATCGAAGTTGTCGACATCGGGAACCTTGGCGAGTCCGAGCACCATCGGCGGCACGGCGAAGAACCGGGTGATCTTCTCTGACTGCACCAATCCGAGTGCGTCGCCCATGTCGAAGCGCGGCATGGTCACCACTCGGACTCCGTTGGCGATGAGCCCGTTCATCAGCACCTGCATGCCGTAGATGTGAAAGAAGGGCAGGGCCGCGAGGCCGGCCTCGTCGCCCTCGTAGTCGAGCACATGCTCCATCTGGCAGATGTTGGCCACGAGGTTGAAGTGAGTGAGCATCACACCCTTGGGCAGGCCGGTGGTGCCCGACGAATACGGCAGCACCACGACATGGGTCATGGGGTCGACCTCGACCTGTTCGATCGGCTCGCCGAACAACGAGGCCATCGGCGTCGCGTCGTCGGCTTCGCCCATGACGTAGAGCTCAGTGACGTCGGTGCCCTCCATGGCTTCTCGCGCCACTTCGAGGAACATCGGCACGGTCAGAAGCAGCGAAGCTCCTGCGTCCTGCAGCTGGAACCGAACCTCTTCGGCGCCATAGGTGGGGTTGATGGTGGTGATCGTGCCGCCGGCGACAGCCACGGCATGAAAGGCAATCGCATACTCGGGCACGTTGGGCGCCATGATGCCGAGCACTGACCCAGGGCCGAATCCACGGGCCTGCAAGCCGCCGGCCATCCGGTGAACCGCATCCTCGAGCGCAGCGAATGTGTAGGACGACGAGCCGCCGTCGGTGATGGCGGCCTTGTCGGGAGTCGCGGACGCATGGCGCAGTACGAACTCGGTGACCGGCACGACCGGGAGGTCGACGTCGGGCAGCGGGCTGGTGTGGATAATCGACATTTCTGCCACCTTTCTCGGGCCGCGCATGGTAGCGCAGCACTGTTGAGCCAGGTGTCCTCACCTCAGTGAGCCATACGACCCTTTCCTCCGGGCCGAACGAACCAACAGCCTTTCCCCACCGACCGCAGCGCCGTACCGTGGGACGCATGGGAAAAAGCGCAAACCAACTCGATCGCCTGCTCCCCCGGCACCCGTCGCCTGGCAGCATCAACGTCGACTGGCACGTACACATGGCACGTGAGGGCCTCTTCAAGAAGGCAGAAGTCTGCACTCCTGCGGCAATGCGCGACATCTCGCTCGAGGGCGCGCTGGTCGAGGTCGACAGCGCGACTCGTCACAAGATCGGTGACCGCGTCATCGTTCGCCTCGAGGGCCACAAGGGCATCGCTGTGATTCGTCATGCCCGCAAGGGCGCCGGCACCGCCATGCTC
>CALKOE010000296.1 GCA_938091985.1 uncultured Acidimicrobiales bacterium
TCCCTCGGCCAGTACCATTACGCTGTGCCCGTCGGGAAACCGCCACTCGTCGTACTGCGGCTTGATGTTGTGCCGCTCGACACCCGGGATCTTCTTCAGGCCGGCCATGTCGATCTCGTTGTCGAAGTGGCCGATGTTGCCCACGATCGCCTGGTGCTTCATCTTCGCCATGTGACCAGCGAGGATGATGTCCTTGTTGCCGGTGGTGGTGATGAAGATGTCGGCCTTGTCGATGACGGCTTCGAGAGTGTTCACCTCGTAGCCGGTCATCGCTGCCTGAAGGGCACAGATCGGGTCGACTTCGGTGACGATCACTCGCGCACCCTGGCCGGCCAGAGACTCGGCGCACCCCTTGCCCACGTCGCCGAAGCCACAGACGACCGCGACCTTGCCGCCGATCATCACGTCGGTAGCGCGGTTGATGCCGTCGATCAGCGAATGACGGCAGCCGTAGAGGTTGTCGAACTTCGACTTGGTGACGGAGTCGTTGACGTTGATCGCCGGGAACAGGAGTTCTCCGGTTTCCATCATCTGGTAGAGGCGGTGCACACCGGTGGTGGTCTCCTCGGAGACACCACGGATAGCAGGGCCGATCTTGGTGAAGAACTCACCATGGCGGTTTGAGATGTCTCGCACGCGGTCGAGGAACACGCCCCACTCTTCGGATGCATCTTCCTCGGTCTCGGGGATGACGCCGGACTTTTCGTACTCGAGACCCTTGTGGACGAGCATCGTGGCGTCGCCACCGTCGTCGAGGATCAGGTTGGGGCCGCCACCGTCGGGCCAGTGGAACAACTGCTCGGTTGCCCACCAGTACTCCTCGAGTGTCTCGCCCTTCCAGGCGAACACCGGGGTGCCCTCGAGCTTCTCGGGCGTACCGTCGGGGCCGACCGCGATCGCCGCGGCTGCGTGATCCTGGGTCGAGAAGATGTTGCAGCTCACCCAGCGCACGTCGGCGCCAAGCGCCACGAGCGTCTCGATCAGCACTGCCGTTTGCACGGTCATGTGCAGTGAACCGGCGATACGGGCGCCCTTGAGGGGCTGCTCGTCGGCGTACTTGGCCCGCAGGGCCATGAGGCCCGGCATTTCGTGTTCGGCGAGACGGATTTCCTTGCGGCCGAATTCGGCCAGGCTCAGGTCCGCGACCTTGTAATCATCAGCTGTCAGTGCCACGAGGGCGCTCCTAATTCGAGGGGTATGGGAGAGCAGGCCGGGGTCAGCTGACACCATCTCGGAACAGCCCGCAGCGAATCAGTGTAGGGCGTCAGCGAGCGGACGTGTATGAGCCGAAGGTCTCAGGCCACGCGTGAGGGGCCACACGACCCTGGATCCCACTCAGCCTGCTCGCTACCCGGCGCCTTGATGAGCAACAAACTGGTCTTCCCGGTGCCCGATGAGTTCCGTCGCGGAGCGTTCGGGGGCCGCAAACTCGTGGAGACCGGCAAGCAGATCCTCGATCTCGTGTGTGAGACCGCCGGCATCGAGAGCTTCGACGGACTCGACATCCTCGACTACGGCAGCGGCTACCGCATGGCGCAGGTCTTGCTCGAATTCGACATGGAGTTCGCCTCCTACTGCGGGATCGACATCGACCCCGAGATGATGGGGTGGCTCCAGGACCACAACCCGGATCCGAGAATGGACTTCCATCTGGTTCCGTTCCAAAACGAGCTCTACCGCCCCGAAGGCGAACAGATGACCGGCGAGAGCCAGCTTCCGGTCGGAGACAACACCTACGACGTCATCATGATGTTCAGTGTCGTCACCCACCTGGCACCGCACGACACACGCGCCCTCTTCGCCATCCTTCGGCGCTACCTGAAACCCGATGGATTCCTGTTCTTCAGCACCTTCGTCAACCCGATCATGGAGGATCCCTACTCCGAGGGAGACCCCGACAAGCCGCTCTGGATGTCGATCTACCAGGAAGCGTTCCTCTTCGATCTGCTGGATGAGACGGGATGGGTCTGCGAGCACTACGCGGAGCCGGTCGGACAGATGATCCAGCATCAGATGCTGTGTCGGCCGACCGATGATCCGAACCCGCCGCGGCCGGCGTGTAGGCCCGGCACGCCCGCCTACTGAAGCCGGCCGACTCCGGCGCGAAAGATCGTGGCGCGGCCCTCGAACACGGTGTCACCATCGGATGCCGGCACCCAGACCGCAGTCCCGCAGTCGAGGGTGTGGTCGCCGCTCTCGGCCCGGCCATCGGTGCACAACAGGATCGCCGGTCCGCCTTCGATTGTGACCTCGCCATCCAGCTCGATGCGATCAAGCGAGAACTCGGGCACGGGCGCGTCATAGCGCACGACACCATCGACCGCGGCCGGTCGCTGCACGGCAGGCACGATCGGATCGGGCGTGACCACCTCGATCAACGTGGTCACGTCGACATGTTTCGAGGTAAGCCCGCCACGCACAACGTTGTCGCTGTTGGCCATGATCTCGACACCGGTGCCCCCCAGATACATGTGGAGATTCCCGGCACCGAGAAACAGCGCCTCACCTGGCTGCAGCGTGAGCAGATTGAGCATCAGTGCAGTGACCACACCGGCATCGCCGGGATATCGGTCGCCCAACATCGCCGCCATCGCTCGCTCGGCCGCGTGGGGTCCACCTCGATCCTCGCGGCAGGCAGCGACCACCGGTTCGACCAGCGCGGCTGCATCGGCGACATCGAGGGTGAGGATCCACTCCAACACGCGACCGAGTCCTTCGGAGGTCGGATCGGTGCGGAGCATCCCGCACACGGTGTCGAGGCCTGGCGTGGCGATCGATTCGAACACCTCGATGGTCTGTTCGGGTTCGCGGAACCCACACAGCGCGTCGAATTCGGTGAGTGCACAGATGAGTTCTGGCTTGTGGTGACGATCCCGAAACGACCGGTCGGGTGCGTCGATCGCAATGCCGGCCGACTCTTCACGGGCAAATCCGGCCTCCGCCTGCGCCACCGACGGATGGGCCTGCAACGACAAGGGCGCATCGGCCGCCAGGACCTTCAAGAGAAATGGCAGGGTGTCGAAGCGTTCGGCCACATCGTGGCCCAGCGCCGCCTCGGTGTCCGCAGCGACGAGTTCATCGAGACGCACGCCGGCGCCACCGACCAGCGAGGGCGCACTCGGGTGGGCGCCCAACCACAACTCGGCGACGGGTTCACCGGTGACTGGCCGACCGAGGAGATCAGGGATCGACGTGGTCGAACCCCAGGCGTATCCCTGAAGGACCCCCTCGATGATCTCCACCGCGCTAGGCGCCGGTGCGGCGGACCAACGCCGCGGCGACCGCGTCGGCGAGCAGCACCAGGTCGAGCAGCTGTGCAAGCGGTCCGTCGCCCTCTGCGACGAACCAGTGGATCTCGTCGAAGGCCTCCTCGAGCAGGGCGACGCCGCCATCGAGCCCCTCGGGCTCGAAGTCGTGCCGGAGCACTACCAACACCGCGCCATCGGTGGTGGCATCAGAGAGCCGAACCCCGGTAGCGACATCCGACGCGCCGGTGGGAAGCCGACGACGAACCGCCGCCACGCCGCCCACACGGTCCAGTTCCTGCACCCATCGACGGGCTGCGTGCTTCCCCATTGCGCCTGCGCCGGTGACGATCGCGACTCGGCCGGGCAGGACGTCGGCGAGGGCATCGATGGCACTGAGATCGTCGTCGAGTGCTCGATGTCGAGCTTCGAGCTGCGATGCCACTCCGGAGATGGCTCGGCTCATGCCGGCGGCCAGACCGAGTCGTTCGAGCAGCACGAGGACCGGAACAATCGAGACACCCAGACCGGCAGCCGGGCCGGCTTCGGGGTCGACCGGCACGATCGGCACGCCCCACTCGGCACAGGCCTCGCCGAGCGGGCCACCGAAGGTGACGGCGACCAGACGGGCGCCGGCCTCGCGGGCTTCGCGAGCACCGGCGAGCGTCGCCTGCTCATCGCCCGAGGGCGACAGGGCGATAGCCAGCGTTGTTGCATCGACCCACCCGGGGCACCGCGCTCCGGTTGCCACGATGGGAACCGAGCCGCGCAGCTCGCCGATCGCTTCGATGACATCGGCTGCCACGCGTCCACCGCCGACACCCAGGATCGCGACATTGGCGATGCCGTCGCGGGCGGGCAGGTTGTCGACGTCGGCGGCCGCGACTGCGGCGTCACGCACCTGATCGGGTAGGTGACGGAGCGCGTCGAGCAATTCCTCTGCGGACATGAGTCGGCTAC
>CALKOE010000297.1 GCA_938091985.1 uncultured Acidimicrobiales bacterium
GATTCCAGTCGCCGACCTTCTGGAGAAACGGGAAACGGTGCTCACGAATCGACACCATCCGCGGCTGACCCACGGCACCCCCGTCGACCTCTTCGATCAGTCGGGTGATCTGTGGGATGTAGCGGTATTCGAGTCCGACCCACGTCAGCGCATCGCGGCCCTCAGCGAGGTCGAGCACCGTGTAGCAATCGTCGACCGTCGTGCACAGCGGCTTCTCGACAAGGACGTGGAGGTCGGTGGCCAACAGGTCGGACAGCACGTCGACATGGGTCATGTTCGGTGACGCCACCACGACGACATCACACACGTCGCCGGAGATGAGGTCGGCGTGGTCAGCAAAGAGCGCCGCGCCCGGAGCAAGCGCCGATGCCGTCTCGAGGCTGGCCGGATGCGGATCGGACAGGGCGGTGATCTCGGCACCATCGACGTGGAGAAGGTTGTGGAGGTGTTCGACCCCCATCATCCCGGTTCCGATGATCCCGTAGCGAAGTTCCCGAGAGTTCACGACCATGAGATGAGTAGCTTACGAGCAATGACAGATTCGCTGATCAACGCCGGGCCTCGCAGAATCGGGGAGTTCGAAGTCGGCCCGCTCGCCTATGGCTGCTGGCGCTTCACGACCGATTCGGTCGACGACGCGAGGGGCCTGATCGAGACAGCGCTCGATCTCGGGATGAACCTCGTCGACAATGCCGATGTCTACGGGTTCGACTGGGGCGGCTCGGGATTCGGAGCCAACGAGGAGCTCCTCGGACGCGTCATCTCCTCGGCCCCCGAACTGCGCGACCGCATGGTGCTCTCCACCAAAGGCGGCATCATCCCGCCGCTGCCCTACGACTCGAGCGCCGCCTATCTGGAAGCCGCATGCGATGCCAGCCTGCGCCGGCTGCAGACCGACGCGATCGATCTGTATCAAATCCATCGACCCGACTTGCTCGCCCACCCGGCTGAGGTCGCGGCCACGCTCGCCGCACTGCGTGAGAAGGGCAAGATCCGCGAGGTCGGCATCTCCAACCACACCCCCGCGCAACACGAGGCCCTCGCCGCGCACCTGCCGTTCCCGCTCGCCACAACACAGCCCGAGTACTCCCCTGCCACGCTCGCTCCGCTGCGTGACGGCACGTTCGATCTCTGCATGCGCGAGGGCGTCGTGCCGCTCGCGTGGAGCCCGCTCGGCGGCGGACGCTTGATCAGCGGCGAGGGCGTGCGTCCCGATCTGATCACGCTGCTCGACCAACTCGCCGAGCGTGAGGGTGTCGATCGTGCGGCCATCTGTATCGCCTTCGTGCTCGCTCACCCGGCCGCACCGGTCGCGATCCTCGGCACGCAGACCCCGGCCCGCCTCGAGGCGGGCGTCGCCGCCCTCGGCGTCCACCTCGACCGCAGTGATGTCTACGCGATCATCCAGGCCAGCGAAGGCGTCGCACTTCCGTGAACGACGTGCCCATGAGCGACCCGGTCGAGATCTCCTGGTTCGCCGCCCTCTGCGACGACGACTACGAGTTTCTCGGAGTACCCAACGCTGACTTGCGCAGCTCGTGGCAACACTGCCGAGACATCGCCCTCACCGCCGACCGCAACGGCTTCGACAACATCTTGTTGCCCTCCGGCTACCAGCTCGGCATCGACTCGGTGGCGTTCGCCGGCGGTATCGGTCCGCTCACCGAGCAGATCCATCTGCTCCTCGCGGTTCGCATCGGAGAGATGTGGCTTCCTCAGCTCGCTCGTCAGCTCGCCACGCTCGATCAGATGGTCGACGGTCGACTGACGATCAACATCATCTCGTCCGACATGCCCGGCCAGTCCCTCGACAGCGAGCCCCGATATCGGCGCACGCTCGAGTTCATGCACGGCCTGCGCACCCTCCTCGACGGTGAACATCTCGAGGCCGATGGCGACTTCGTCGACTTCGATCTCGACCCGCCCCGCATCGTCGGGGAGAACCCGGGCTGTCCGCCCATGTACTTCGGCGGCTTCTCAGATGCAGCGAAGGAGACCGCAGCGGAGGCGGCCGACGTCTTCCTCACCTGGCCCGACACCGTCGCCGCGGTCGGCGAGACGATCGCAGACATGCAGGCTCGAGCCACGCGGTTCGATCGCACCCTTCGTTACGGGCTTCGGGCCCACATGATCGTGCGCAAAACCGAAGCCGAGGCGCGGGCCGCGGCCGACCGACTCATCTCCAAACTCGACGACGACACCGGCACCGCCATCCGCAACAAGTCGCTCGACGCGACATCGGTCGGTGTCTCCCGCCAGGCCGACCTACGCGACGGCGCCGACGACGACGGCTACGCCGAAGAGAACCTGTGGACCGGTGTGGGGCGCGCCCGCAGCGGCGCCGGCGCGGCGATCGTGGGCGACCCCGATCAGGTGGTCGCCAAACTGCGCGCCTACCAAGCGGTCGGCGTCGACGCGTTCATCTTGTCGGGTTACACCCACGTGGCCGAGTGCGACCTCGTCGCCGAGCACGTGCTCCCGGCGATCGACCACGCCCCGCTCAAGCCGCGGTTCTAACTGATCCGCTGGATCAGCGTGCCGGTGCCGAGTCCGCCACCGCAGCACATGGAGATCAGTCCCCACTCGCCACCGGTGCGCTCCAGTTCGTGGAGCGCCTTCGTTGTGAGGATGCAACCAGTGCCACCGAGCGGGTGACCTAGGGCGATCGCGCCACCGTTGGGGTTGGTCTTCTCGAGGTCGGCGCCGGTGGCCTTGGCCCAGGCCAGCACCACGGAGGCGAACGCCTCGTTGACCTCGAACACATCGACATCGTCGATCGAGATGCCTTCACGAGTGAGCACTCGCTCGGTGGCCGGAATGGGGCCCTCGAGCATGAGTACCGGGTCGCAGCCGACCAGTGCGGTCTGCGCGATGCGAGCCTTGGGGGTGAGCCCGAGCTCCGCGGCCTTCTCAGCCGACATCATCAGCACTGCGGCAGCACCGTCGGAGATCTGCGACGAGGTGCCCGCTGTGTGAATGCCGTCCTCGCGTGCGACGGGCTTGAGGTTGGCCAGCGCTTCGCGGCTGGTGTCGCGCGGCACTTCGTCGCGCGTGAATTCGACGCTGTCGCCGGTCTTCTTGCCCTCCTCGTCGACCACGACCGCCTGAACCGGCACGATCTGCGTCTCGAACCGGCCCTCTTCACGAGCGCGGGCCGCGCGTTCCTGTGATTCCAGACCGAACGCGTCGGTGTCGTCACGGGTGATCCCGTACTTCGTCGCGATCCGCTCTGCCCCTTCGAACTGCGAGGTGAACTCGTAGTGCTCGAAGTAACTGCGGCTGACCGGGCGACCCGGCCCGTTGGCCGTGTTGGACCCGACTGGCAGCATCGTCATCACTTCGACGCCGCAGGCGAGCACCACGTCTTCCACGCCGGACGCAATCAAGGAGTAGCCGAGGTTCACCGCATGTTGCGACGACCCACACTGCGAGTCGACAGTGGAGCAGGCGGTGTTCTCGTCGCCGCCGTGGCTCAGCCATGCAGTGCGGGTGATGTTCATCCCCTGTGCACCGATCTGGTTGATGCATCCACCGACCACCTGATCGACGGCGCTGCTGTCGACACCGGCTCGGTCGAGACACGCCATCTGTACCGGTCCGAGCAAGTCCGACGGGTGGGTGTGGCCGAGCGTTCCGTTCTTCTTGCCGACGGCGGATCGGACGGCTTCGACGATGACGACTTCGGTCATTTTGCAGATCTCCTGAAACGGGCGGTGCCCCAGCGTGATCCGCCATCGACTCGAACGCAACCCGGCGGGGCTCTACCCTCGCGGCCATGACCGATGTGGAAGCACCCAGCACCGCCGAGATGAACGCGGACATCAAGCTGATCACCGACAACGCCGAGCGCATCTTCACGTGGAAGTACGACCGTGAACGAGACCAGCTCATCACGCTCTACAACAAGGCGATGGCGTCCCAGTGGGATTCGATCAACGATCTCGACTGGGCGACCGACGTCGACCCCGAGTTCCTGGTCGCCACGACGCAGCGCGACAACGTCACCGTGGAGCTCGCCCGCGCAGCGAAGGACCTGCCCGGTTCGCCCTTCAAGAACTGGGGTGAGAAGGAGTTCACCCAACTCTCGATCGAGTCGCTCAAGGCCACCCTCAGCCAGTTCATGCACGGCGAGCAGGGAGCGATGATGGTTGCGGCGAAGATCGTCGAGACCGTGCCGTGGATCGATGCGAAGTACTACGCCGCCACCCAGACGATGGACGAGGCCCGCCACACCGAGGTGTTCGCGAAGTACCTCCACACCAAGCTCGGCGACCCCTACCCAATGAGTCCCTACCTGGAGGAACAGATCCAGGTGCTCGTGGAGGACGACCGGTGGGACATCTCCTACCTCGGCATGCAGATCATCATCGAGTCGCTCGCGTTGGCGGCCTTCGGGCAGATGCTGCGGGTCACCGAGGAGCCGCTGCTCAAGAAGCTCCTGCGCTACGTGCTGAGCGATGAAGCTCGCCACGTGGCCTTTGGCATCTTGTCGCTGAGCGAACTCTACGAGAACCTCACATCGGCCGAGCTGCTCGACCGTCAGGAGTTCATGGCCGAGAACACGATCCGTAACCGCACTCGCTCGACCACTCCGGAGATCTGGGAGCGCATGGGCGTGTCTGCCAAGGAGGCGACGCCGTTCCTCATGGAAGCTGCCTCCACGCTCGATCGCTCCTACTTCACCGGCTTCCAGACCGCGTTCTTCTCGAAGCTCGTGCCCAACACCCGCAAGCTCGGCCTGCTCGACGCCAACGACGGCCACCTCCGCAAGCTGTGGGGCGAGGCCGGCATGCTCGAGTGGGAGTTCGCCGACAACACCGCCGACGACTACGACACCTACGACGCAGTAGCCGCCGACCGAGCCGCCGCTACAACTGGAGTCTGACCCCCGCTACAACTCCCGCCGAGTCAGGCCGGGGTGAGCCGGAAGGCCAGTCGGCGGATCGCTGCACCCCACAGCCCGCCGACTGCTGCATTGGCGGCACCGAGCAAGGCGACGAGCGGACGCTCGGCGAGCGAGATGTCTGCGTGGCTGATGAGTAGAAGTGACCAGACCACCGCACCCGCCGCGACCGAGATCCACCACCGAGTGAATACGGAAACCAGCGCGCCGATCAGGATCATCGTCGGGACCACGACGAAGATGATTCCTCGCCTCGCCGGCACACGCAATGGGTG
>CALKOE010000298.1 GCA_938091985.1 uncultured Acidimicrobiales bacterium
ACCTCGCCGTAGTTGCACCAGAGCACGCCATCTGAAAGCGGGAAAAGAAATCCCTCCCCGAGTTCGCTGTCAGCACAGTCGGCAGAGGAGTAACCATCGAGGTCGCCGAAGGGTATGCAAATGAAACCTATCTCGGATCCCATGCCGCCAACGCCCCAACATGCGCCCTCGCCGGTTGAGGTAGCAGTGATCAAAGCGTCCCCGTCGTTGTCGAAGGTGGTTACAACAGGTGGGGAGCACAGCATATTGCCTGCCGCGACCGCGGCTGTGAAGAACTCCCAGACAAAAGTTGCATCACAGGCCAAGGCAAAAATTGGCGATTCCGTGAAGTTCTCCAGCGTCAACGTGACTGAGAAATCGGTGCCTTCGGGCACATCAATCGATTCGATATCGGCCGAAACCCAGGGCTGGGTGTCCCAGTCATAGGTGTTCAGGCCGATGACGAGAGCCTGATCGATGTCACCGAGAGCCGCAAATCCCGGAGTAGCTTCGCCGGCGATCGCTGGGTCCTCGGACCCAATCTGATCGCTTTCTTGGTCCGCCTCAACCATCGCCCCAGATTCTTCTGTTAAGCCCTCGTCTGAATCATCTGCGTCTGAATTATCCGGCTCTGGAACATCCGGCTCTGAATTATCCGGCTCTGAAATATCCGGCTCTGAAACATCTGCGCCTGAATCATCGGGCTCTGCATCAGCTGCGATCGTCTCTTCAACTGTCTCAGGGGGACTTGCAGGCTCCGCAGTCTCAGATGTCCCACAAGAAGAGAGCACGCAAAGAGCAGCGAGAAGCGGCAAAAGCAGAAGCGGGGATTTTTTCGTTGCAAGCGGCCTTAGATCACTGGTCATAATCGGATCCTCCTAAATAGATTTTGGGGCAATTTTACGTGCTGTCGCTGCGGTCGCGACCGCTTCACTTGATCGTTCACAACCCGTTCACAAATCGTCGAGGAAACGGACCACAACGGGCACGACAGGAAACAAAGAGGTCATAGCTCCTCACCGTTCCGACCTCACCGCAAACCGCAATCAGCACCTCACCCGCAATGCGTCACCTTGAGGCCTGGTGTGCCTAGGTTTGAAGGGAACATGGAAGGGGTCTTAGAAGAAAAGATTCACCCATACGGGATATGGGTTTGGTGCTCGGGGTGGCTGTACAAATCACACGGGTCAGGGTGTTGTAATCACACGGTTCTCATGGTTTGAATTCGCTGCAGCCGTCCCAGTCGGTTGCGAGTGGGGTTTTATCCGGCAGGGATGTAGCCGGTGACGTCGACAACAATGTCAGTAGCAGCAGGGCTGTAGATACATACTCTGCCGCCGGTCCCAATTTTGGCGAGCACTGCGTTGGCTACGACATCGCCAGGCCCGTAGTTGACACTTGATGCCAGCGGCATCTCAGTCCCGCATGGGAACACTGTTAAGAATCCCGCAGCGCCCGGTGATACTGCGGTCACGTTCAACATCACTGCTTCAGCATTGTTGGGCACACCACCACGATCGGTCACTGCCAACTCCAACGTTGTACCCGCACTGCGCCTGCCGTTGCCTTGAAAGGAACCATCAACGCCGAGCACAGCTGCGACGAAACACGCCACCGCGTGGGAGCGAATACGAACCTCACGATCGAAGAGTCCGGGTCCGGTGCGCACCAGAATTGTCCGCTCGGTGTGGTCGACAGCGTCAACCTCGGCGGCTGGGATACGACGAGACACCGTCGTCACTGTCGTATCGATCTGATCCACCGGCTCACCCACAGGCCAATGATGGAGGACCCGAGCTGATTGCGCCATAGACGGGCGAACTACGGCCCCGTCCGTACTGGCTCGTACACTCGTGACCTCAAGGGGGAATCCACCATGTTGCTTGCAGATATTGCGACCGAGTACCCGTTCTGGGCCGAGCGGGTCAGCCTCGGTGTCGGCCTGATCCGAGTCCTGGTCGGCCTCACACTGGCCGCACACGGCTACGGGAAGTTCTTCAAAGGCGGAAAGATCCCCGGCACAGCCGGATGGTTCGACTCAATGGGAATGCGCCCCGGCAAGGTCCACGCATACCTCGCCGCCTCAACCGAGGTCGGCGCGGGCCTGCTGTTCGCTCTCGGCCTGCTGACGCCCCTGGCGTCAGCTGCCATGGTTGCGCTCATGGTCGTCGCCGGGTGGACGGTGCATCGCAACAACGGCTTCTTCATTGTCGGCGAGGGCTGGGAGTACACCTTCATCCTGGCGCTGATCGCGGTCGGCATCGCCACCACCGGACCGGGCCAGTACTCGCTCGACTACGCGTTCGGGCTCACCGACCCCGACTTCGACGGCATCAACGGTCTCCTGATCGCCGCCGTGGGCGGCGTGGTCGCCGGCGTCGGTCAGATGGCGATCTTCTACCGTCCACCGAAGCCTTCGGCCGACGGCTGAGCTTCAGCGAACCAGGCGGCGCAGCGCTCGGCTCCAGCGTCCCTTGCGCGTCTGGCCGGTGATGTAGGGCTGGTACGAGTGCCCGAGGAGGAAGTGTCGGTTCGACGTCTTCTCCCACAGCTGCACCTTCCCGAAGTCGTCGACCTTCACGAAGTCTTCTTCTTCCTCGAGAAGGCGGGTCAGCTCCGCGACGGAGTAGATGCCCACGTCGTCGATCAGCAGCAGGCTGCCCTTGCGCAGCATCATGTTGAGATAGCAGAAGTCCACGAACACGGTCGGCCAGCCATGACCGCCGTCGATCAGGGCGACATCGTGGGTTTCCTCGGCCGCCGCGACCTTCGGCAGTGCGATCTCCGACCGTTCCCCCCGAAAGACGAGGGGCGAGTGGTCGATTCCGCGCTCGCTCGCTGCAGTTCGGATGCGTCGGTGGAGCTCCTCATCAGGAACCACCGAAACGACCCGGCTCGGTGAGAGCTGAAGAAACGTGAGAGTCGAGTTGCCTGCTCCGGTCTCGATGAACGAGGCGCCCTCACCGACCCGATCGGCGATCGTGTCGTGGAGTTGGCGGAGGTGTTCGGCCTTGAACCCACCGGTGTTCCAGGTGGTCCCGCCGTCCCAGGAATGCAGGAGTGGGAGGTCGTTCAGGTAGTCCTCGAAGGTCACGAGCGAGAGCTTGTCACCTCGCTGCGACCGGGGCGACTGTCGGCCCTTGGCGGTTCCCGACATGAGTCGTGACGGATGCCGCGAGCTCGACCGCATCACGACCGACCCCGTCGATGAACGACGAGTTGCGGCGGGTGCCGAAGTTCATGCCGAGGATGAACAGTCCGGGCTCGGCTGTGACGCCGCCGACATGGGGCAGCGCGCCCTTGCGGTCGAGCAGATGGTCGGGAAGGTAGGGGTACTGGGGACGAAAGCCGGTTGCCCAGATGACCGTCGCGAAGCTGTTCGCACCGGTGACGAGCGGCGCCTCCGGCACCACGGTGGGCTCGGGCCGGTGGATCTCGCCGATCTCGCGGTCCAGGCCAGTGGCGGCAGCGTGCTCATCGCATCGATCGAGGAAACGGTTCTGCTTGAGGTCGGCGCTGCGCATGGCATTGGCCAGCGAGCCGGAGAACTGAACATGTGTGTCGGTCACGCCGGCCAGTCGGCCGGCCATCCGCACGCCGGAGGCCTGGAGTTCATTGAGTCCGAGGTCGCGCGAGTCGGGGCTGCCGACGAGCTGTAGCGACGGACTGCGGCGAGCCTTGATGGGATCCTCGACGTCGCCGATGTGCTCATCGAGCATCCCTGTCTTCTCGAGCCACCAATGGATGTCCATTCCCCGATAGCGGCGTGGAAGACGCACGTGGTTGCTCACAGCCAGGGTGACGTCGCGGCCGGCTCGGGCCAACTCGTCGGCGATCTGGGCACCCGACGCCGAGGCGCCGACTACCAGGACCGGTCCATCGACCTGGTCGGGGTTTCGGTAGTGGATCGGGGAGAGGTGCCGCGTGGCCGCGGGGAAGTCGGCGGCCACGGCCGGGATGTGGGGTGTGCCGCAGGCGCCGGTGGCGATCACCACTGCTGCACTGTTGACCGCTCCGCCGCTCGTGTCGATCGTGAATCCGCGATCGCTCGGGGTGACCCGTTCGACGGCGGTCTCGTGGTGGACCGGGGCACCGAACGACGCCTTGTAGGCCTCGAGGTAGTCACCCACCTCGGCGGCCGTCATGTAGCCGTCGGGATCGGTGCCGCGGTATTGGTGGCCGGGCAAGCGGCTCATCCAGTTGGGGGTGAGAAGACGAAGCGAGTCCCACCGCTCGGTGCGCCACGCATTGGCGGTCTTGCCTCGCTCGAGCACGACATGGTCGATGCCGTCCTGCGTGAGGCTGTGGCTCATGGCCCGCCTCGGGCACTCGTCGCCTGCGGCGGCGCTGAGGTACCAGCACGCGACGGCCGAACGAGACCGGACGATCGCTGACCGAATGGACGCCATGATCGGGCTGGGCGAAACGGCCGGATAGGCGCACCGTTTCGACGGATTGTGTCACCACTGTGTCACCGGCGAGAGTCGAGCCAGTCGACGTCGACCCCCACAGCGCCCTGACCTGGGGTTTCGTGTGGAGCGGGTGACGAGAATCGAACTCGCGTATTCAGCTTGGGAAGCTGATGTTCTACCATTGAACTACACCCGCGAAGAGCGCTGATCGTAGCGGCTCAGGCGGGGATCGGACAGGCGGCGAGCTGGTAGGTGTCGAGGCGGCGCCGCAGCGTGTGGACCAGCAGCGCGATGGCGAGCAACCCCACCACGGGCTGCACGGGCGCCCACCAGCTGAGCGCTCCGGAGGTGCCGACGAGGGCGACGACGGCCTGGTTGCAGACCGGGCAACCGACAGCGAGAAACGAGACGAACCCGCCCCAGGCGGTGCGGGTCTGGTCTTGCTCGTCGCGCACGGAGAGCTGCTCGGGCCGGATCGCGAGGATGGTGCCGATGAGCGATGCGGTGATCGCGAGGATCACGTAGTCGATCCCTTTGGGATCGATGGGCCGTCCGAAGAACGACGTGTCGATGAGGTCGGCCGGGATCGCGATGACGATCGCCGCGATGACGGAGTACGGGATCGCGCGAAGCCATGTGGCTGGGGCAGTTCGCGGATCTGGGTGAGCACGGGTTGAAGCTAGTGCGTGGTGACGGGCGCTTAGGGGGCGACCGTTGTGGTCACGACGGTCGCTGGTCGACCGGTGCTCTCCACTCGACCACGGTGCCGCCCTCGGGGTGAGGGGCAACAAAGAACGATCCGCGGGTGAGGCGGGCGCGCTCGGCGAGGTTGGTGTGGCCGCTTTGCCGGTTGAGTCGGGCCGGGATGCCCACGCCGTCGTCGCTGACGATGACGCCGACTTCGCCGTCGCGGACGCTGACCGCGAGGGTGGCACCCGAGGCTTCGGCGTGGCGGGCGACGTTGGTGAGGCTTTCCCGGGCGACGGCGAGGACGTGTTCGTGGAGTTCTTCGGGCACGTCGTCGACCGGTCCGTGGAACGAGACTGTGGGTTCGAACCCGAGTGACGGGATCAGGCTCGTGGCGATCTCGACCACGCGCACTCGGAGGTCGTCGGCCTGGCGCTCGCTGCGGATATTGAAGATCAGGGCGCGGATCGAGCGGATCACGTCGTCGAGGGTGTTGACCCCGGCTTCGACCCGTGTGGCCTGCTCGGGATCGGGGATTGTGGCGACAGCGGCCTGGAGGCTCATACCGAGGGCGAAGAGTTCCTGGATGACGGTGTCGTGGAGATCCTTTGCGATTCGCTCGTGGTCTTCGGCGAGTATGCGGCGACGGGCTGAGTCGATCTGGCGTTCTTCGGCGGCGACCATGTCGGTGACGTCGCGCACCGCAGCGATGACGAGGTCGGCGCCGAGGGGCGAAAGCGAAATCTGCACCGGGAAGACCGAACCATCGGAGCGCCGAGCCTCGAGCCGTAGGCCCGCACCCATGGCGCGACGGCGCGGGTCGGTGTGGAACTCCTTGCGGAGCCGTGCGTGATCGATCGCGATGTCGGCGGGGAGCAGGGAGTCGACCGCCAGGTTGGCCATGCCCTCGCCATAGCCGAACATTCGGTTGGCTTCGAGATTCGCCAGCCGGATGAGGCCGGCGCTGTCAACGAGCAGCATCGCATCGGGAACGCTCTCCCAGATGCCGCGGGCGTCGAGGCCGTCGAATGCATCCTGCTCGTGGTCCACGGCTCCACCGTAGCGAACGAACGGCGCGGGCTTTGGGGGACCTTCGGCCCTTTTGGTGGTGGGTTCGAAACGAGATCGTGGGGGAACACGACCGAGAGGATCGATCCATGAGGCGTCGCCACCCCGACCTCGAACCCACCGCCTGGCGGAGCGCAGCCGATCGGCCACGGGTGCTGATCGAGCACCACGACACGTCGATTGGCATGGCGGTGGGCAATCTGCTCGTCGCTGAGGGCTACGAGGTGAGCAATTGCGCCGGCCCGAACGATCGGCGCCATCACACGTGTCCGCTCGCGAAGGGTGGTGACTGTCCGTGCGCCGAGGAAGCCGACGTGGTGTTCTTCGGCCTCAACATCGCCGATGAAGACGACCGAGAGGTGCTGAAGGCGTGGCGCGATCGCCACTCGCACATTCCGGTCATCGTCGAGCTGCCGGTCTCTCGGATCCCGCTCTACAAGGCCGAACTCGAGGGCTGCTTGACCTTGCCGCAGCCCATGACTCGAGAGACGCTGCTCCACGCGGTGGGTCGAGCCCTCGCAGCAACGAACCCCAACTGACGAACCCCAACTGATGCAGAGCGACTTGCTGGATCAGAGGTACTTGCGGCGCTGTCGCTCTTCGAGCCGGGCGGCCAGGGCGGCGGCCTCGGTGCGGCGGACCATGCCGAGCTTGGCGAGCACACTCGAGACGTAGTTCTTCACGGTCTTCTCGGCGATGTAGAGCTCTTCGCCGATCTGGCGGTTGGAGTAGCCCTCGCCGATGAGGTCGAAGACCCGGTGTTCCTTGTCGGTGAGGTCTTCGAGGGCACCGGCTTCGGATGACCGGAGGCGCTGCATCGCCATCCGTGTCTCCGCTGCGTCGAGGAGTTGGGCGCCGTTGGCGATCTTGCGGATCGAGTCGACGAGGTCGTTGCCGCGGATCTGCTTCAGGACGTAGCCGGCGGCGCCGGCGAGGGACGCGTCGACGAGGGCTGCGTCGTCCTCGAAGGAGGTGAGGATCAGGCAGTGGGTGTCGGGGTGCTCACTGCGGATCTCTCTACACGCGGCGATGCCGTTGCCGTCGTCCTCCCCGAGGCGAACGTCGAGCACGGCCACGTCGGGCTTGGTAGCGCCGACCGTCTGCAGCATCTCGCGGGCGGTGCCGGCCTGGCCGACGACCTCCATGTCGGGCTGGGCGTTGACGAGCTCGGCCACGCCATGGCGGACGATCTC
>CALKOE010000299.1 GCA_938091985.1 uncultured Acidimicrobiales bacterium
GTGGGGACTTCTTTCGGCACGGTTGAAGAATCTAGCGCCCGTCGACGAAACCCGACGAGATGGGCGCGAGTGGACGCTTCACCCGGTCGAGTGGGACCGTTCCTGACGCCCAACCCGAGCGAGCTCGCCTCGCCGCCAGGAGGAATTCGATGTCGTCTCGCCCGAACTATGTGTCGATCGATCGAACCATCCCCGAAGTTCCGGTCGCCACGCTCGACCGACCGGATCGGCGCAACGCGCTTTCCATGGAACTGGTGAGCGACGGCATCGCCGCGTTCAAGGAACTCCATCGCGATCGAGACGCGCAGGTGATCGTCCTGACCGGATCGGGTGACGGGTTTTGCGCCGGTGCCGACCTGAAGGGCGGCGGCGAGCCGGCTCCCGACAGCGAAGGCCGGGGCCCGGTGGGCAGTGTGTATCGGAGCCAGGAGCACATCGTCGACTTCATGATGGCGGTGCACGAGTGTGACAAACCGGTGATCGCGGCGGTGCACGGCGCAGCGGTGGGCGGCGGGTTGGCGCTGGCGTTGGCGAGTGATCTGCGAGTCGCGGACAGCACGGCCTACTTCGGGTCGGTGTTCATCAACGTGGGCCTGACGTCGTGCGACATCGGGACCAGCTACTTCCTGCCTCGGCTCGTGGGGTCGGGCCACGCGATGGACATGATGCTCAGCGGTCGCCATGTGGCGGCGGCCGAGGCCGACAAGATGGGAATGCTCAACCGGCTCGTGCCCGAAGGTGAACACCTCGCGACGGCGATCGAATGGGCACGTCAGATCGCGAAGCAGAACGAGTACGGGCTCTGGCTCACCAAGCGCGGCCTCTGGTCCAATATCGATGCGCCATCCGTCCGTCATGCGATCGAGCTCGAGAACCGTCAGCAGGTCCTCGGTACGTTCACCGGCAACATGACCG
This sequence comes from uncultured Acidimicrobiales bacterium, assembly GCA_938091985.1. GTDB lineage: Bacteria > Actinomycetota > Acidimicrobiia > Acidimicrobiales > Aldehydirespiratoraceae > JAJRXC01. Next base: position 916 of record CALKOE010000299.1, read on the forward strand.
AGGCCATGCGGGCGTTCGGTGAGCGGCGAGACCCGAACTGGGGTCCGATGTGAGCGTGCGGTACCATGCCTTCCCAGGAAGGTTCATTCCCGAAGGCTCCAGGAGCACCAGTCATGACACCTGAAGATCTCGACTACCTGCCGTTCGACGCCGACAACCACTACTACGAGGCGATCGACGCATTCACCCGCCACGTGCCGGCCGAGATGCAGCCGCGCGTCGTGCAGTGGGTCGAGCAGAACGGCCGCAAGTACCACCTCGTCGGTGGACGAATCAGCAACGCCGTCGTCAACCCCACCTGGGACCCTGTCGCCATGCCGGGCGCTCTGCACGAGTACTTCAAGGGCAACCCTCAAGGCCGGAGCCCGCTCGAGATGCTCAAGGAGCGCGAGCCGCTGCCGGACTACTACATGAACAACGATGCGCGGGTTGCGCTGATGGAGACGCAGGGCCTCGAGGCCATCTGGCTCTTCCCGACGCTTGGCGTGCTCTACGAAGAACTGATCAAGGAAGACATCGAGGCTTGCGCCGCGATGATGACAGCGTTCAACCAGTGGCTGCTCGAGGACTGGGGTTACGCCCACAAGAACAAGATCTTCGGTGCGCCCTACCTCTGCCTGGGTGACGTCGACGCCGCGGCCGCCGAGGTCGACAAGGTCATCGCCGCCGGTGCCCGGGTGCTGGTGATGCGACCGGCCGCCGTCACGACGCCCACCGGCGTGAAGTCGCCGTTCGATCCCTACTTCGATCCGGTGTGGTCGCGCATCAACGAGGCTGGCGTCAGCCTCGTGGTCCACGCATCCGATTCGGGCTATTCGACGCAGGGCTACGCCGACAACCGGTTCTCTGCTGCCGGGATCAGCAAGGGCAACTATGGCGGGCCATCGATCGGCAGTTTCGCGATCGAGCGGGCCGCGCAGGACTGGCTGATTCAGGCCGTGTTCCAGAAGATCTTCGATCGTTTCCCCAACCTGCGATTCGCGTCGGTTGAAAACGGATCCGACTTCCTCGCGCCGACCTTCCGGAAGTTTGATCAGACGGCGAAGAAGAGTTTCGGCTGGTTCAAGGACCACCCGGTCGACACCTTCAAGAACCACATCTGGATCAACCCGTTCTGGGAAGACGACGTCAACGAAATTGCCGAGATCATGGGCGCCGACCGTGTGATCTTCGGTTCCGATTGGCCCCACATCGAAGGCCTTCCCAAGCCGCTCGACTATCTGGTTGAGTTGAAGGAGTTCGACGCCGCCGATCAGAAGAGGATTCTGCTCGACAATGTCAGTTTCCTGAATACGCCGCAGCCCATCTGACCTGGAGGGTCACCTCGTGGCCCACGATCACGACCACGACCCCAGTCACGCCGACGCGAGCACAGCGCGGCGGGACCTGGCTGTGGCCGCGGGCGCCAACACGATCCTGCTGGTCGTGCAGGTCATCGGTGCACTCGCCTTCGGGTCGTTGGCGCTGCTGGCCGACTCGGTCCATCAGGCCAGCGATGTCGTCTCACTCTTCTTGGCGGTGGGAATCGCCACGCTGATCGCCCGCCCGGCATCGAATCGCTACACGTTCGGCCTGCGCCGTGCCGATGCGCTGGGCGGCTTGGCCCACGCCGTGTTGCTCAGCGGGGGAGCGGTCCTCGTGGTCGTCGAGGCGATTCGTCGGCTGGGTGGCGACCATCACGTCGACGGTCTGGGCGTGGTGGTGCTCGCGTCGGCAGGCCTGCTCATCAACGGCTTCAGCGCCCGCTGGCTCCATGCCGGTCACGGCCACTCTCTCAACGTGGAGGGCGCCGTCCTTCACCTCGTGGCCGACGCGCTCGGCTCGCTCGTCGTATTGATCAGCGGGGCGCTGGTGCTGCTCACCGACGCCGACTGGGTCGATCCTGTCGCCTCGGTGGTTGTCACTGCGATCATCGTGTGGTCGGCTTGGCGTCTGGCGAGAACATCGCTCCACGTGTTGCTCGACGGCGTGCCGGCCGGCGTGGATCTCGAGGAGCTCCACGCATTGATGGTCGCTGACCCGCTCGTGTCCGAAGTGCATCACCTCCATGTCCGGTCGCTCGATGGCGAGACGCTGAGCCTCACCGGCCACGTCTTGGTCGAGGCCGACGAACTCCACGAAGCCCAACTCGTCACCAGCCGGCTCTCGACGGCCCTCGGCGAGCGGGGAATCGATCACGTCACGCTGCAGGCGGAGTGTCACCCCTGCGAAGCCCCCGACTGCTGACGATCTCCCCGCAAGTGAACGGTCGCTAACTTCTTGCTACGCTGGGTCTCATGAGCACGCCGATGCCGTCCGCCGAAGAAGTCCGCGCCGAACTCGAATCCTGGCTTGATGAGAACTGGGATGAGTCGCTGACCGTCGAGCAATGGTGGGAGCGTCTTGCCCCCACCGGCTACGCCCATCCGACGCTGCCGGGAAACGCCGGCGGCAAGGGTTGGGGTCGCGACCTCGCTGCGGTCGTCAACACGACGATGGCTGAGCGAGAGGTGATGGGCCCGCCCTCGTCGGGTCTCGGTTGGATGCTCGCCGCCCCCACGATCGGCGCCCATGCCACGCAGGAGCAGATCGACCAGTTCATCCCGCCGATCCTCACGGGTCAGGTCGGTTGGTGTCAGCTCTTCTCCGAGCCCGGCGCCGGCTCGGACCTCGCCGGCCTTGCCTGCAAGGCAGAGAAGGACGGCGACGAGTGGGTCATCTCCGGCCAGAAGGTCTGGACCTCCGGCGGCCAGGTTGCCGACTGGGGCATGCTCATCGCCCGCACCGATCCCGATGCGCCGAAGCACAAGGGCATCAGCTACTTCGCGTTCGAGATGGACCAGCCCGGCGTGACCGTGCGTCCGCTCACCGAGATGACGGGTCGAGCGCTGTTCAACGAGGTGTTCATCGACGAGGCGCGCGTTCTCGACGCCAACATGATCGGCGGACTCAACAACGGCTGGGCCGTGGCCAACTCCACCCTGATGTTCGAGCGGGCATCGCTCGGCTCTGCCGGCAAGAAGCCGCAGACCGCAACGCCCGGCAAGAAGGGCAAGGCGCTGCAGCGGCCGGTTGCCGACTTCGCCAAGAAGGAGCGCTCCGAGGGCGGCGTGCCGTCGCTCGGCCCCGGCCTCTGGCAGCACTATGTCGAGCTCGCAACGAAGTCGGGCCGCATCACCGACCCGGTCCTGCGCCAAGAGCTGATCAAGCTCTACTCGCTGATCGAGATCAACCGGCTCGGCACGCTGCGGGCCAAGGATCCGAACCAGCGCACCGGCGCCGAGCCGAACATCGGCAAGCTCCACATGAGCGAGATGTTCCGCCAGTTCCGCGAGGTCGGCCTCACCGTTCTGGGTGCCGACGGCATGCTGTGGGGCAAGAGCGAGCCCACGACCGGTGGTTCCGTTGGCGAGCTGGCGACGTTCTCGCCTGGTCCGTCCATCTATGGCGGCACCGACGAGATCCAGCGCAACATCCTCGGCGAGCGCATCCTCGGCCTGCCCCGCGAACCGGGCCCCGACAAGGGCACCCCCTTCAAGGACCTCCCCAAAAACTGACCCGCTACATCTGGTGTCTGACCCCCGCTACAACTCGCACGCGGGCGGGGTTGCTCACCGGCTTTGCGGTCCACGCGTACCAGCCGCCTCCGAGACTTCGGAATGCCGGACGTTCGAACTGCCGGGAGCGCCTCGCAACGACGGACGGAGCGTGCGGGTGGCGGACGACATGCTGGCCCCATTGTCGCGCGCGATGTTCCACCCCGAGGTCGGTCATAGGCTCACACCGTGGCTTCGACAGGTGAGGCGAGCGGAATCGGGGTCAGTCCCGGACTTGGGCATGGCGAACTCCAGGTCGACGTCGACGACGCGCTCGATGCGATTGCCGCCGGACGCGCTGTCGTGCTTGCACTCGCCACTTCGTCGCCAGCCGACGTTGGCGCCATGGCCCGGGCGGCCGGAATCATCGCCGTGCTCGGCGACGCACACAGCCACACCGCCGTCGTCGCGAAAGAAGCCGGCGTGCCGGCCGTCGTCTCGGTCGCCGGAATGCGATTGACCGGCGACGGCGTGGAGATCGCCGGGGAAGCCATCGGTATCGGCGCTCCGGTCACCGTCGACGGGGGAGCAGGTCGGGTTGTCTGGGGTCAGCGGTCGCCGACTGTCGTCGGAATCCAGCTGGCGAAGGCGACGCGGCTCGGCATGAAGTCGGTCAACGCAGCTGAGATCGAGACAGCCGCCGGTCTGGTGGGGGATCGCTATCACGGCTCGAAACACCGTCAGCTCAGCGTGCAGTCGCTCAGCGAGTTGGCCGATGCCGAGGCGAAGTTCGGTCAGCCGATCGACCCGCTGCTGACTCGGCGCAACGTCACGATCAGCCACGGCGAGATCCCTCGCACCCCCGGGCACCGCTGGACGATCGGTGACATCGAGCTCGAGGTGGTTCGCGACGCGGCCCCGTGCAAGATGCTCGACATGGAGATCGGCGACGGCGCTCGCACCGCGATGCGGCGTCGGGCAGGAGTGATCTGTCGGGTGATCTCGGGCGGCGACCTCACCGTCGGCGACTCGGTGACGCTGTGATTCCCGGACGTGCCGGCGCAGCGGGCCTCGCGGGCGGTGCGACGCTGAACATCGCAGGATTTCCGACAAAGGTTCGGCCCACCTTTCTGATCCTCATCGCCTTTGTCGGCTACTACCCCGACATCACCTTCGCCCGCTTGGCGATCTGGGTGGTCGTGGCGAGTGCCGCGGTGATGTGGCACGAACTGGGCCACGCGACCGCGGCCCGCCGG
>CALKOE010000300.1 GCA_938091985.1 uncultured Acidimicrobiales bacterium
CTGATGCAGTGGCACGTGCACCAGGATCTCTGTATGACCACGGACGCGCAGCCCGTGTTGGCCGGTCTTCGCTCAATCGGGGCCGAGTGCGGAAGCGGCGTCGGCTTCCCCGCCATCCCGATGATTCACGTGTGGATCGAACCCAACGAGTGCGGCCCGTTCGCTGCGCTCGAGGGCGTCGGCGCCGGCCAGGTCTCAGCCGGCGAAGAGACGCTCTGCGACCACGCCCACGGCTGAAATGAGCCGCGCGCCTCAGGCGCCGCCAATCGTGACGCGGTTGCCTTGGGTCATGGCACTCACGGAGACCCAAGACGCCGTCGGTGGCGGCGATGCCCTTCATGTCGACCGGTTCGGGCTGAGCATCGGTCCGGTCTCAGTGGGACTACCGCTCGCCTGTACGAGCGACGACGTCTACCGCCGATATCTCGACCTGCTGCGGCTGCTGCAGCGCGGACCGTGTGAGCTGGTTCAGCCGACGGCCGCCGATCTCGATGCCCTCGCGAAGGCGACATCAACCGACGGCACGTTCGTTGCCCGCCGTCTCGCCGCGCTGCAGGACGGCTAGCGACTCGCCTTCCGGCTAGCGCCCACACGCGCAGGCCGTAGACTGCCGGCCAGTGACGTTCACCGACCGGCTTCCTCTCACCCGACAACGTGTCGCGGATGCCGCCCTCGAGTTCATCGACGTCCACGGCCTCGATGGGCTGAGTATGCGCAAGCTCGGCGCCGAACTCGGCGTCGAGGCGATGTCGCTCTACAACCACGTGGAGAACAAGGCCGACCTGCTCGCCGCCGTCGCCAACACCTTGTTCGACGACGTGCTCGCCGCCTACGGCGACCCGTCGGGAGACTGGAAGGTCCATGCTCGGGCTCTCTCACACGCCTACGTCGACGTCGCCGCGTCGCATCCGCGGGCAGTGAGCTTGTTGATCCACTCTCCTGACCATTCGGGCTCGGCCTCGGAATTCGATCGACGAATCGTCGCCGCAGCGCGACTGATGACCAACGATGATCGGGTCGGTGCATTGGCCTTCGCGACGATCTCGAATTGGGTGATCGGAACCATCGTGCAAGAGCACGGCCTCATGGGAGTTCGCGCCGCGCCTGAAGGCGACGAGGCCGATGAACGGGTCGCCGACTTTCAGATCGCGGCACAGAACCTCACTGTCGACGAGCGCTTCAACGAGGGCCTCGAGATCGTCCTGGCCGGACTCGAGGCTCGCTACTCCGCCTGAGGTTCGTTCTGGGCTTGGGCGGCGACATAGGCATCGACGAACGCCGCCCGTTCCTCGGCACGTTCTCGCTGCTTGGTGACGATCTTCCTGCCGACCCAGACCACCAAGATGATGATCGGGATGAAGGGCAGGAGCACACCGAGCACGATCATGAACACCCCGACGACAGCGAGCATCGCTCCCCAACCGTTGGCGAACGACTCCCCGAACCCGGGAAGTGGATCGTCGCCCTCGGCGGAGATGAAGACGCCGTCGGTGCCGGTGAGTTCGACCCCGTCAGAGGTGGCCGGGGTGGCCGATGCCTCGACATCGAGGTTGATGCCATCTGAGGCGTCGACCCGGTTGATGAAGCCATCGTCGGCATCGAGTTCGACAGTGAAGAGGAGCTCGTCGCCTGCCTTCAGTTCTTCCAGGGTTGCGACGCCCTGGACAATGGTGAAGTCGTCCACCCGCAGACGGAAGGCCGGCACGTCGACGCTCACCTCGGTGAGCGTGTCTTCTCCGGTGTTGTTGACGCTCACGCAGAGCACCGCAGTGTCGTCGGACCCCATCGTGAGGTTCGATGATCCCGGGCACGCCTCATCGTCGTTGGCGCCGAGCCAGGCGACGACTTCCATCTCCGGTCGCAGTCGGTCGGGGTCGAGCTCGAGAACGGTGAGCGTGATCGTCGACAGCGCGATCTGATCGCCGATGGTCTTGCGCTGCCCCAACAGCCGCTCGAGGTCAGCTTGGCGAGCGCCCAGCTCCTCTTCGAGCTGGAAGATCGTGTTGAGGTCGCGGGCGTCATCGAGCAGTTGCTGCACTCGAGCGACACTCGACGTGGCCGCGGTGATCCGCGCGTCGAGATCGACGACCACCTCGGTGACGTCATCGCTGGTAGTGCTTTCGCTCACCACGCCGACGCCGGGGACCCTGGTGACTGCGGCGATCAAACGATCGAAGTCGGCCGGTGGCACCCGAATGGTCAGCACGGCTCGTGGGGTCGGTTCCGACTGTGTCTCCTGGCCCCAGATGGCACCGCCGTTGTCGAAGACGGTGTCGATGATCGCGTCGGTGGTCTCGCGGACATTGGCCGCCTCGACCACGATGTCGCCGGTCTTGATGATCTGGCGACCCACGAACAGCGCGGTCACCTCGGCCGGGAGCCGTTCGCCGGGCTCAGTCGTCGGGTCCTCCTGGGCGGCCCCGTTCTCCAGTTGATCGCGTTCGGCCTCGCTGTCGAAGAATCCGAATTCGGCGTCGGAGTCGTCGGTCATGTCCGAGTCGGCCATGTCGTCGTTGGTCACGTCGTCGTCGCCCCTGGCACGATCAACACTGTCCTCAGGTGCAGCATCGTCCACGCCCGGTGCGGCGGTGCCGGAGTCTCCCACCGACGAGTTTCCGTCGATGGCGGCGTCGACTTCTTGGAATCGGGTGGCGGTGTCACTGTCGCTGCCCGAGCAGGCCGCGAGCAGCAGCATGATCGCGCTCAGCAGCGCAAGAAGCCGCGCCGACGTAGTCCGTTGTTTCCGATGAGACCGTGCTTGCTCAGACAATGTTCCCCCAGGAGTGTGTTGTCGGGTGTCTGACGCACGAGCGCGGTGCGGGGTTCCCGCCACATCAGAATGTGTGCGTTTCGTCACGCAGTCGTAGTGTTCGCCAGCAGGGAACTGAACACAGTTCGTGGCCAGATACAGGGGGAAACATGGCTGGCGAGGCAGCAAAGAGCGGTGAGACGACGCGTCGAATCCACATTCGAACGTGTCACCTCTGCGAGGCGATGTGTGGCCTCGAAGTCCATGTGGAGCGCGACGACGCGGGCGACGAACGCGTCGCTCTGATCAGGCCCAACCGAGACGACGTGTGGTCGAAGGGCTACATCTGTCCGAAGGGCACCACGCTCGGCCATCTCCACGACGATCCCGACCGGCTGCGGGTGCCGATGGTCAAGGACGACCAGGGTGTGCATCGCGAAGCAACCTGGGACGAGGCCCTCACCCGAGCAGAGGAGCTGATGGGGGCAGTGGTCGCCGAGCACGGCAAAGAAGCCGTCACCCTCTACATCGGTAACCCGGCCGCCCACAACTACTCGATCAGCCGCTACACCGGCCTCCTCATGGGACTCGCCGATCTCCCGGGCCCGATCTACTCCGCCGGCACGGTCGACCAGTGGCCGAAGAACCTCACGTGTTGGACGATGTACGGCAACCAGTGGCGTATCCCCGCGCCGGATCTGCCCAATACCGACTTCATCGTCGTGATGGGCGCCAACCCCCACGCGAGCCAGGGTTCGCTGCTGGCGTGCCCCGACGTGCTCGGCGAGCTCGACAAGGTGCGCGAACGCGGCAAGGTGGTCGTGATCGATCCCCGCCGCACCGGCACCGTCGACCACGCCGATCAGTGGCTGCCGATTCTGCCGGGCACCGACGCCGCCATGATGCTCGCCGTTGCCCACGTGTTGTTCGACGAGGACCTCGTCACCCTGGCCCACCTCGAGAATCGGGTGAAGAACCTCGACGATGTCGAGCGCTTGGCCGCAGCGTTCCCTCCGGAACGCGTGGCTGCCACGTGCGGCATCGAAGCGGAAGAGATCCGCACGTTGGCACGCGAGTTCGCGGCGGCCGACAAGGCCGTCTGGTACGCCCGGATCGGCACCTGCAATCAAGAGTTCGGCACGCTCGCCTCGTGGCTGCCCGACGTGCTCAACGTGCTCACCGGCAACCTCGACCGTGAGGGTGGTCTCATGTGGGGCGACCCGATTGCGTGGTCGGCCACGCTGAAGGATCGCGGCGAGGAGATCGAGTTCGGTCGCTTCCACAGCCGCGTCCGCGGCGCGCCAGAAGTGATGGGGCAGTTCCCGGTGTCGTGTATGGCCGAGGAGATCGCAACGCCTGGCGAGGGCCAGCTCAAGGCACTCGTGACCGTCGCCGGCAACCCGGTGATCTCGGCGCCTGAGGCCGACAAGCTCGACGCCGCCTTGCCCCTCCTCGACTGCATGATCTCGATCGACAATGCGCTGAACGAGACCACCCGACACGCCGACGTCATCTTCCCCGGGCTTTCTCCGTTGGAGCAGCCGCACTACGACGAACTCCTCTGGGCCTGGGCGGTGCGTTCGGCCGGCAAGTTCTCGCCCGCCCTGTTCGAGCCGACCGACGGTCGCCCCGGTGAGTGGGAGATCCTCCTGCGCGTGGGCGCGATGATCGGCGGGATCCCGCAGGATCAGGTCGACGTGAAGGCCATCGACGACGGGTACTTCGCGGCGTTCGCCGAGATGGGCGGGGCCGACCCGGCCGTGGCGCTTGCGGCGTGTCCGGAGCCCGGCCCCGAGCGACTCAACGACAACGCCATTCGGACCGGCCCGTGGGGTGATCGTTATGGCGAGAACCCCGGCGGCCTGACACTCGACTCGTTCCGAGCCGAGCCGAACGGTATCGACATGGGTCCGATGCGGCCGCGCCTCGGCGAAGTCATCTCTCACGCCGACGGACTGATCGATCTTGCGCCGCCTTACGTGATCGCCGACGTGCCCCGACTGGAGCAGCGTCTCGATCGCGACCCCGACGGCTTGTTGCTCATCAGCCGTCGCCATGTGCGGTCCAACAACTCATGGATGCACAACGTGAAGGTCCTCGTGAAGGGCAAGGATCGGTGCACACTGCTCATCCACCCCGACGATGCCGCGGCCGCGGGCGTCACCCATGGGTCGGTCGCCCGAGTCTCCTCAGAGGCGGGGTCGCTCGACGTGCCGGTCGAGGTGAGCGACGAGATGCGGCCCGGGGTCGTCTCGCTGCCGCATGGCTGGGGTCATGACAAGCCCGGTACCCGGATGGCGGTGGCGCGTGAACACGCGGGGGTCAACAACAATGTGCTGGCGCCGGGAACGTTCGTCGATGTCCCCTCGGGCAACGCCGCAGTCAACGGCATTCCGGTGGAGGTCGCCCCGGCAATGGCTTAGCGCTCGATTTGCGTGATTACCGGTTCCGTGGTCGCGTGACTCACGTTGAGTGGGAATCTGGATGGCGTAGGGCGCAGAACGTGGCGCTCGTTGTGGCTGTGTGTGATCGGGGCGCTGTTGAGTGCCGGGTGCACGGTTGTGCTTCGCGACCCCGGCGTGTCGAACGGGTGTGGTCCGTTGCGCTACTCGTTCAACACTCACGACATCACGCTCACCCCTGAACGCCGAGCGGCGGTCGACGACGCCATCGCGGAGTTCGGCGCCCTCGTGGGTCGGTCGGTCGAACCGTCCGCCAGCGGCGGTGCGACCGCTGAGTCGAACCGTCCCGGCGACCCCATCGCGTTCGAACTCGCCTGGCCGGAGGATGACCCCGACGGCCTTGGCTACGCCGAGCCTCACATCGTCGGAGATTCCTACGCTGGCGGCTGGGTGATGCTGAACCCGATCATTCGCCACGCGCCACCGGGCCTCATTCGCCGGCTGGTCCTGCATGAGCTCGGCCATCTGCATGGACTCGCCGATGTGGAGGATGGCCAGGAGCTGATGGATCCGTCGCTCGTCGCCGAGATGTGGGGCCCCGGCGACCTGCTTGGCCTCGTGATCACCCACAACGGCGGATGTTGACTACTCGGTGTGGACGACCTTGAACGACTCCACCGCGCCAGCTGTCATGCCGATCGCGTTGGCCTCGGCCCACTCGCGGATCATGGCCGGCAACTCGTCGGCTCGGGCACTGTTCTGGGAGTGATGCGCGAGGAGCGCCTCGATCTTTCGGTCGAGGCTCGTCGTGATGTCGACGCTCAGGTTGTTGTCGGTGCCGGCCATGAGCCAGATCCGCGGGACCGCGTGGGGTTCGTGGCCCTCCTCGAGCAACTCGGGAAACGAGTGCCCGTTGCGAGCGTCGGGGTAGACCGCCGAGACGGTGGCCTCGCCGGCGGCGAGGTGATCCGGGTGCGCTGCATAGATGCGCTCGAGGTTGCGAATCGGGGTCTGCGTGATCACGAGATCGGGCTTGACGATGCGGATCAACCGAGAGATCGCCTTACGCAAGAGGAGGTCGGCGACGAGGTGCCCGTCGGCGAAGCCGAGCCAATGCAGCTCAGTGACGCCGACGATGGCGGCAGCGTCGGCCTGCTCCTTCTGGCGGATCTCGGTCAGCTCGGCCGGCGAGAGGTGGGCCGGTTCGCCCGCCTGGCCGCTGGTGACGAGCCCGTAGACGACCTCCACTCCGTGGTCGGTGAGGGTTGCGACCGTGCCTGCCGCGCCGAAGTCGATGTCGTCGGGGTGCGCGACCACGAGGAGTGCCTTCGTCGGCAGGAAGTCGTCGTCGGCATGGATCAGGTCAGCGAGCGCCATCAGAGATCAGCGATTCCCATGTCGAGATTGGAACCGGTGATGCCGCCGTCCACACCGAGGAACTGTCCGGTCGTGTACGCCGACGCTGGAGCAGCCAGGTAGAGCGCGGCGGCGGCGATCTCTTCGGGTCGCCCGAGCCGCCCGAGTGGGGTCGCATCGCTCATGGCCCGCTCGAGCTCGGGCGTCTGGAGCACGATGTCGAGTGCCGACGTGGCGATTGCTCCAGG
>CALKOE010000301.1 GCA_938091985.1 uncultured Acidimicrobiales bacterium
ACACCGACATGACCCGCAATCTCGGTGAAGGGGCTCCTGCAGCGATGGGCGCCGGCACCCTGCTCGGCCGTCCGGCGGACGCCGATGAGATGGTCGGCCCGGCGCTCTACCTCGCGGGGCCGGCATCGAGCTTCATGACCGGCCAGGTCCTCGTGGTCGACGGGGGCATGCACCCCCACTGACCGCCGGGGTCTGACATCTGCCCCACCCGGCGAACGCGCCCGCCAACAGGCCCTCCCGCCGCACCCTTCACGTGGAGTGGGTTTCTGTCGATGGAATAACGCGCAAAGAATTTCTGCGTGGCCAAACATTCTGTCGTTCTGACACGTGAGATGCGTGGGAGACGACGGCGATGTGCGACAGCAACAGCAGGCAGATAGGTAGGGCATGGCCCGAAACTTCGACGAATTCTTCCGAGAGTCCTACGACCTCACGGTCAAGGGATTGGTGCTCGACGGCACTCGCATGGACGACGCACACGATGCAGCCCAAGAGGCATTCGTTCGTGCGTACGCCCGGTGGTGGCGAGTCGGTCACTACAAGGAACCGGTCGCATGGGTGCGGCGCGTGGCGGTCAACGTCGTGCGTGATCAGCATCGACACCGAACAGTTCGGGAGAACTCCTTGCCGAAGCTCGCGGCGGAACCGATGACGGTTCCGGCGAAGGGTGACGCAGAGTCCGTCGAAGGACTCGACGAAGCCCTGGCCCTGCTGCCTCCGCAACAGCGGAAGGCTGTCGATCTCTACTACGGCGCCGGATTCAGCACCGAGGAAGCAGCGATGCGCATGGGCATCTCGCCCGGAGCCTTCCGCTTCCACCTGAGCCGAGCCCGTCGTTCCCTGAAGCCACGCATGGCCGAAAAGCTCGGCCGTCACGAGATGACCCCTGCGGGTCGTCAGGAAGTTGCGCGATGAACCCCCACACCGACGAAATTCTCGATGGCCTTCGGCCTCGAATGAAGTCCGCACGGCTCACGCATGTGCGTCGCATGATCGCCGGCCTCGCAATCGTGCCGATGATCGGATTCGGCGCGGTCGCCATGGCGGCCGACGGCGGAGTCGAGCCCGGCATGGAGACTGCCGACGGCACACCCTCCGGAGACGATGCCCCCGACGTAGATCTTCCCGAGATCGGCGTGGCCGACGGCGATGTCGCCGAGCTCGCGGGAACCAACGCCGACGATGAGGCCGATTCCGGTGAGGTCGTCGATGACGACGAGGCCGCCGAGGAGACCCCCGAAGAGCAGACCAAGGTCCTGAGCCTTGGCCCGCTCGGGTCAGCCGAGGTCGCAGAGACCGAAGAAGGCTTCGAGTTTCTTGGTGCCGACCTCGAGACGGGTTGGGAAGTCATCGAGTTCGATGTCACCGATGACGGCATCGTGATCGTCATCAAGAAGGGGGACTCGATCAAGATCGTGACGATCAGCGAAGGTGTTCGCGACGAGCTCAACGTCAAGATCGACGACCTGATCATCCCCACCACGACCACGACCACTACGACGACCACCACGGCACCGCCGGAGACGCCTGAGGTGATCGTCGATCGGTTCACCGTCACGGTCGAAGGCAAGGGTTCCTTCATCGTCGAACGCGAAGGCGAGACGCTCTGGGTCGGCAACGTCACCCCGAGCGCGGGCTTCGACTACGAGATCGTGCAAGGCGAAGGCTGGCGGGTCTACGTCAAGTTCACGAATGGTGAATGGAACTGGTTCGGCAAGGCACTCATCAACGACAACGGTGAAGTCGAACAGCACTTCTGGGATGAACAGCCCGCCTTCGAGCCGATCTACCAGTGGGTCGAGGTCCCGGAGGTCGGTGCGGTGAAGTTCAAGCTCTGGAGTGACGGCCTGGTCTACGTCAAGGACTGGGAGCCCGCCGAAGGCTTCGGCTTCTGGGACTACAACCAGGGCGCTCCCGCCGAGGTCGCGAAAGTCGACTTCGAGGGAGAAGGAACGCTCTGGGTCGTCGAAGCCTGGGGCAACGACGACGGTGGCCTGAGCTACTCGATCACCGACCACTCGCCCGAGTAGACCCCCCTACCCGCACTCGGGTGGTGCCGGCGTGTGTCCCTCTGATCTCGATCAGGCAGGCACACGCCGGTGCCGCGTCTACGGATGAACGACGGGAAATCCCGGCGGCCCGATCGGGTCGCCGTCGACCATGTGCGCATGGTGAGGCTTTGGTGTGAGCGCTCGCTCCCGGTAGGTCGTGTCGTCGCCGCAATAGCGGACGGATACTGCTCGCCGACTTGTGTCCAGCGAGCGGTTTGGCCCCGCCCCGTGGATCGTCCGAGCGTGATGAATCACGACATCGCCGGGCGCGGCGTCGATCCACACGATGTCGGCATCGCCCGGGTCGGTGTGGAAGTCGGGGACATCTCTGCCTGGTCGTCCGGGAATCGGATCTCGAGTGACGAAGAGGTTCGGGCGCCACTGTGTGTCGTCGAGATGGCTGCCGCGGACATAGCCGATGCCGCCCGTCTCTCGCGTGACGGGGTCGAGCGGGATCCATGTGGTGCAGACGAGGTCGCCGTCGACCGAGAAGTAGGGGTGGTCCTGGTGAAAGACGGTCGGCTCAAGGCTGTTGGGCTCCTTCACGAGGATCGAGTCTTCGTAGAGGAACAGCTCGCGGCTTTCGAGTAGCGCAGCGACGATCCCCGGGAGCGGCGATTCGGTTGCGAAGTGTCGCATCTCGATGTCGTCGAGCCAGTGGTCGACGCCGGAGTGGAAGCGACCGCGACCTTCGCCGGCTGCGGCTGGGGGGCCAGTGAGGGAATCGCCCAGCGCGGAGAGATCTGCGGTCGACGGGTCACCGGCTACGGCTCTGGCCACGGGCGCGTCGAGCGCAGCGATGATCCCGAGATCGAGCACGCCGCGGAGCGCGACGACACCGTGTTCGCGAAACTCTCGCCGGTCCGCCTCAGTGACGGCCGGCGATGCGTTCACTCTTCTTCGTCGGCCGACGCCTCGCTCGGCTCTTCGTCGGCGGAAGCCTCGGTCGGCTCGGGCTCAGCCTCGACGGCCGGCTCTGGCTCCGCAGCAACCTCAGCGGGAGCTTCCTCTGCAGGGGCTTCGGTCGCAGCAGCTTCTTCAGCCGGGGCCTCTTCTGCGGGCGCCTCTTCTGCGGGCGCCTCTTCAGCGGGCGCTTCGACAGCAGCGGCTTCTTCTGCTGCGGGCGCGGCCTCGTCGGGCTCTTCGCCGTCGCGCAGCTTCTTCCAACGGTCTGCAGCTTCGCGGTAGGCCTGTTCGGCGGCGGCCTTCTCTTCGGGCGCTCCGCCTTCCCCGAGCTTCTTCACAGCGGCGGCGGCTTCGTCCTTCGCCCGCTCGGCCTTCTTGATGCGCTTCTCGCGCTGGGTGCGCTCGCGGTCGGCTTCGACGTACTCGTTGAACAGCGTGAGCGCTGCACTTGTCTCGTCGTCGAGCTTGGGCGCGGTATCGGATTCGGGCATTGGACCATTCTGTCGGGTCAAGGCCGTAGTCACGACCTGCGTGGTTCAGTCGGTCGGAAGACCGCGGCGCTTCTCGTCGCGAAGATCGAACGCGATCTTCACTCCACCACGGCCACCGGCGTTGGCGGCGTGGTCGATTGCGTCCTTGTATCGGTCGAGCGGATAGGTGGCGGAGACCATCTTGTCGAACGCGACTTTGCCGGCGAGTTCGAGGGCGAGTTCGAAGCTGGTGGCCGTTCGTCCGTCGTTCGTCGTCTCTGTGCCGTAGGTGTAGGTGCCGACCAGCTCGGTCTCGCGATGCCACAGGGCGGTCAGGTCGATGTTGACGTGACCCGGCATCCCGAGGAGGACCACTCGGCCGCGCGGTCGACACAGGCCGAGCGCCTGCTCGATGGACTCTTCGGAACCGACCGCATCGATCACCACATCGGCTCCGCCCGAGAGGCGCGAGCCGATCATGAACGAGCCGCTCGCTCGCCGCACAGCTCGAGTGAGCTCGTTGGGAGCGGTGACCACGTCGGCGCCGTATTCGGCTGCGAGGTCGCGCTGCACCGGGTATTTGGCGCCGATCATGATGGAGCCGGGGTTGGTGAGATGTCGTAGTGCGGCGACCGTGACGAGGCCCATCGGCCCGGCGCCGATCACGGCGACGGTGTCGCCGTCGGCGACATTGGCGCGCAGCGCTGCGTGCACCCCGCCGGCCACCGGTTCGATCGTGACGGCGAGCTCGTCGCTCATCCAGTCGGGCACGTCGTGGATCTGGCTCTCGTGGGCGACGAACTCGGTGGCCCAGCCGCCGCCGGTGCTCTCACAGAATCCGGTTTGGATGCCGGGTTCGAGGTGGCCGCAGGTGAGATGGCGGTAGTCGTTGCCGTCGGCGGGCGCCGCTCCCGGGAAGGGCAACGGGAATCCGCGGGCCGCGTGGCCGAGAACCGGTTCGATGACGACGCGACGGCCGCCTTCCATGTCGCCCACGATTTCGTGGCCGGGAACGAACGGGAAGGACACGAAGTCCTCGAAGTAGCGCGAGCTGTGGCCGTCGATGGTCGAGAGATCGCTGCCACAGATGCCGGTGAGTCGGGGCCACACGCGGTGCCAGCCCTCGGCGGGAAGCTCGGGGGGCTCGTCGTCGACCAACGCGAGCGGGCCGACCGCGGCGCCGGCGCCGGGTCGCAGACGCGATGCCACCATCGCCGCGGCATAGCGAGCTTCCTTGCGACTGAAGCGAAGAGTTTTCACGATGCGGAGGCTACTGCCTGGCCCCTGGTGCGCACGAGGCGAAGTGCGCTGGGCACCGAGGCCGCGACGACCACGGCCATCACCGCGATGGCGATCGCGAAACCGTCGCCGATCGACTGGAGAAGATCGGCCGAGACGAGGAGCTCGTCTCCCGAGAGGATGTCGCGCACGGTCTCGACGTTGCCGGTCCGAGCATCGACAATCGCGAGTGTGATGGCGCCGACCGCCGCGATCCCGAACGTGATTGCGAGAGTGCGGAGAAACTGATGGGCCGCGTTGAGCCGTCCCATCTCCGACGCGATCGTGCGTGATTGGAGCAGCGCGGCGCCGGTCGATGTGACCATGCCGACGCCCGAGCCGACCCAGTAGAAGGCCGCGTAGACGACCCAGACAGGTGCATCGAAGTGGACACAAAGCGCGGCAAATACGACGCCGGGCGTGGCGATCAGCGAGCCGAGCAGGCTCACCCATTCGCCCTGCCGTCGCTCCTGAAGCCGACTGGCGATGTAGGCGCTGACCGACCAGCCGACCGTGAGAAACAACACGCCGAATGCGGCGAGACCGGCGCTTTGGCCTCGGGCGGTGCGGAGGTAGAGCGGCAGGAAGGAGTTGGCACCCACGCCGCCCGCGAGCACGGCCATCGACGTGAGGTGAACCGTGCGGTAGCGATCTTCGAAGAGGTGGTGAAGTCGCACGACCGGGTCAGGGGTGCGTCGTGACCAGCGGAGATAGGTCGGCACGCTCACGGCCAACACGCCGACCGCGACCGCGATGATGACCGGCTGATACGACGCCAGCGCCAGGGTGGCCGTGGTGATCGCCGCGATGAGCGCGAGCCCGATGCGGTCGACGGATTGGTGCGCGGCGCCTTCCTGCTTGTCGGGAATGCGGTTCCACCCGATCACCACGGCGACGAGGGTGACGGGCACGTTGACGACGAAGATGCCTCGCCAGCCGACGGTGGCGACGAAGATCGCGGCGATCGCCGGGCCGGCGACCCCCATCACGCCCCACACCGATGAGGTCAGTGCGAACGCCTTCGGCCTGAGTCGCTCGGGAATGGCGAGGCCGACGCTGGCGACCGCCACGGTCATGATGGCGCCCGCAAAGACACCCTGAACGCCACGCGCCACGAGCAACAGGGGCATGGTCGGCGCGGCCGCGACGGCGATCGACGTGAGAGCGAAGCCGCCCGCGGCGATGCGGAACACCCGGCGAGCTCCGAGGCTGTCGACCACGGGGCCGGCGGCGAGGACTGCGACCGCCGAGGTGAGGAGCTCGAGGGTGATCACCCAGGGCAGAAGGCCGATGTTGCCGAGGTCGTCGCCGATGTCGGGCAACGCCGCGGCGGCCGAGAGGTTGTTGTAGGACGCGATCGCGATGAGCGACATCAACGCGATGACGGTGGGCCGTCGGCCGCCTCCGAGGAGCCGGTCGTCCATCAGCTACGGCTGTCGAAGTCGGCGAGGAGCAGACCTTCGTGGTCGGTGAAGTCTCGCCCGGATCCCTTGCGTCGAATCGCGAGCGGCGCATTGTGCGGCTGGAATGCGTGGCAGATGCCGCTCATCAGGTGGCCGAGTTCGTCGGCAGATTCGAAAAGGTCGAGGTCTCCCTGGCGGCCGTGGGCGATGTCGCACGCCCGTCGAAGGGCGACTGCTGCTTCGCCGAGCTCAGCATCGAGTTCTTTCGCCGCCCACTGGATGAAGCCGTTCCAGAGTGGCACGTCGACCCACTCGCTCGGCCCGAGCACCGTGCGGTCTTGGAGATGCCAGTCGAGCAAGAGCTCGCCGTCTCGCCAGAGGCGGGAGTGGCGGTCGCCAGTGCCGCCGGCAGGGTCGTCGACTGCGATGTCGTAGATGCGGTCGCCGTCTGTTCCGCGAGCGGCATGGGTGACGATCAACCCCGCGAGGTCGAACATGTGGGTGCAGTTCTGCTTCGCATCGAGGGCCGACAACGCGAGTGGGCCGACGGCGAGTGGCGTGCCGACGAGCATCTGGAGCGGATCGCCGGCTTCGAGACACGCAGTCCACGGTGAGCGCACACCAGACCCATCGACCTCGATGACGGTCGAGCCGTCGTGGCGAAGCTCGACGCGGAAGTGGTGAAAGTCGTCCTCGAGTTCGCCGCAGGCCTGATCGCCATCGAGACGCACGAGGATTCGCCGCCGGTAGATGCCGCTGCCGTAGTCGCGCTCGGAGGCCCGAGGCGCGGCGTCGACGCGGTCGAATGCATCGCGTCGGGAGCGCTGCGGGGCTGCGGGTGTGGCCATTCATGCGACGCTAGCGGCCGGCCGAAGACCGTCCGATCTCGGATCCGTCGGGTGACCTGCGTCGGTGTCGCAATACCGCACTGCGCGGCGTCGCAATATCGCCCTGCGTCGGTGTCGCGCAATAGGGTCCGGTGATGAAGCTCGGACTCGGACTCGACCTGTACCGCTCGGCGACACTGGAGGTGCCGATCGAGCGAGTGAAGCTCGTCGAATCGCTCGGCTACCACTCCGTTTGGACTGCGGAGGCCTACGGCTGCGACGCGATGACGCCGTTGGCATACCTCGCGGCCCACACCAGCCGGATCAAGCTGGCCACCGGCATCGTGCAGATCGCGGCCCGCACTCCCGCGGCGACCGCGATGCAGGCCATGACCATCGATGCCCTTGCCGGCGGCGGTCGGGTGATTCTGGGGCTCGGCGTGTCGGGCCCGCAGATCGTCGAGGGGTGGTACGGCCAGCCCTGGGGTTCTCCGGTGAATCGCCTGCGTGACTATGTGGCGATCATGCGCAAGATCATCGATCGTGAAGAACCGGTCGTCCACGACGGTGCGGAGATCTCGCTTCCCTACGAGGGGCCAGGTTCGATCGGTCAGGGCAAGGCACTGAAGTCGATCCTGCACCCGGCCGGCGACATCGAGATATGGATCGCGGCCGGGGCGCCGCTCAACACCGCGCTCGCCGCCGAGGTCTGCGATGGCTGGCTTCCGATGGGCTACGGCTCCGACGGATGGGAGATCCACGGCCCCAACCTCGAGAAGGGCTGGGCTCGTCGTGGCGGTCGTCCCGACGACTTCGACATCATGGGCGGCATCACGATCGAGATCACCGACGACATCAAGGCAGCGATCGATGCCAAGAAGCCGCTCACCGGCATGTATGTCGGCGGCATGGGAAGTGAGTCGAAGAACTTCCACAAGGACGCCATGGCTCGCCGTGGTTTCCCGGAGGCGGCCGAGCGCATCCAGGAGTTGTGGCTCGCCGGCCGCAAGGACGAGGCGATCGCCGCGGTTCCCGACGAATACATCGATGCGGGAGCGCTGTTCGGTTCGGCCGACCGGGTGCGATCACGTTGGGACGAAGTGATCCCCGCGGGGGTCACCGGCCTCACCGTCCGTACCGAGACGGATGAAGGGTTGGAGATCGCCGCGGAGATGGCCGGCACCCGAGACGAAGGAGGCGACTCGTGAGCGACGACCTGATCACCGTCGAGGAAGCGGCCCCGTTTGTCCGCTACGTCACCCTCAACCGTCCGGAGAAGCGCAACGCGATCTCGACGCCCCTTAGGGCGCGACTCTTCGAAGTTCTTCGCGAACACGACCATGACGACGATGTCCGGGTGTCGATCATTCGTGGCGCCGG
Source organism: uncultured Acidimicrobiales bacterium (assembly GCA_938091985.1). Classification (GTDB taxonomy): domain Bacteria; phylum Actinomycetota; class Acidimicrobiia; order Acidimicrobiales; family Aldehydirespiratoraceae; genus JAJRXC01. The sequence continues at coordinate 8,316 of CALKOE010000301.1, forward strand.
AGTGTGTTTCTCGTCGGGTTACGACCTCGGCAGCGACCTCATGGCCGACCCGCCCTATCCCTCGGCTCCCGGCGATGGGCAGTGGGCCCGGCAGGCGACCGATGGTTGGTTCTCGATCTGGGATCTGGCGAAGCCGGTGATCGCCCAGGTCCACGGCTACGCGATGGCCGGGGCCACCGAGCTCGCGGCGGCATGCGACCTGGTCTATGTCGCCGACGACGCCAAGGTCTCCTACCCGGTTGTGCGGGTGGCATCGCCACCCGACTGGCAGTACCACGAGCCCCTGCTCGGGCTGCGCCACGCAATGGAAGTCATGCTCACGGGCGATGCGATGGACGGCATCGAGGCAGCCCGGATCGGCTGGGCCAACCGCTCATATCCCGCAGACGACCTCGACGCCGAGGTGCTCGCCGTGGCCGAACGGGTGGCCGGGGTGGCGACTGATCTGTCACAGATCCTGAAGCGCATGGTGCACCGACAATTCGATGTGCAGGGCGGCCGGGCTGCGATGCGCGCCGGCCAAGAGTTCCAGGCGTTGGCCGGCCATCAGGAATCGGTGCAGGCGTTTCGGGAGAACCCGCTCGCCGCGATCAAGAAGACGGTGGCGGAGTGATCCGCCGGCGCGACGAGAGGGTGGCGGAGTAGTGGGCACGGGGCATCCAAACATCGAGGTGGCGGTCGACGGCGATGTCGGGTCGATCACCATCAACCGTCCGGAGCGGATGAACGCGTGCACTGGCGCGATGTTCGATGCGCTGCACGACGCCGCGATGACGATGCGAGTCGAGCGGCCGCGCGTCGTCGTGTTCCGTGGAGGCGGTGAGCACTTCTGCTCAGGAGCCGATGTGAGCGGCGAAGGCGCCGATGCCATCGAGGGCGCCGACCACGGCATCCACACGATGCGTCGCATCGGCGACGCGGTCACCGCACTGCACGCGCTCCCGATGCCGACGATTGCTGCGGTCGATGGCGTGGCCGTGGGTGCCGGCTTCGGGTTCGCCCTGGCGGCCGATCTGATGCTCTGCACCGACCGGGCCCGGTTCTCGTTGATCTTTGCTCGTCGCGGACTGTCGCTCGACTTCGGCACGTCGTATCTGCTCCCGCAGCGAGTGGGCCTGCACCGAGCCAAGGAGATGGCGTTCACCGCCGGCGAATACGACGCAGTGGCTGCTCGCGAGATCGGCTTCGTCAATGAGGTCGTGGCGGCCGATGAGCTGGGCGCGGCGACCGACGCCCTCGTGGCGAAGATCGTTGCCGGGCCGCCGCTTGCATTGTCGATGTCGAAGCGGTTGCTCGAGAACGCGGCCCATCAGACTCTTGCCCAGGCGGTCGAGGCAGAGACCCTTGCCCAGAACGTGAACTTCACGACCAACGATGTCGCTGAAGCGGCCGCCGCGTTCGTGGCGCGTCGATCCACGGAATTCACGGGCCAGTAGTTCTCGCCTGCCTGCAACCGAGTGAATCGAGAACATCTCGATTGATTCCGCAGGTCCTCTTGTATTTCGTCGCGACCCGTGCCAGTGTCAAACAACACGAAATGCATTCACAAGTAGTGGAACGCATCAACAGAAGGAGGACACGATGGCAGGCGACATGCTGGTCATGAGCAAGTCACAGATGGAGCAGTTGGCCGCAACGTTCGGGCACCAGAGCCAGGCGGTGCAGGACGTGATCCGGGCGATTCAGGGCGGGGTCGACGGCACGACGTGGCAGGGAAATCGGGCCGACCGGTTTCGCCAGCTTTGGGACACCGAGTTTCGGCCCAACCTCCTGAATCTGGTCGAGGCACTCGGCGAGCACTCCACGTTCATCGGCCGCGAACTCCAGGCCGGTGTCACCGCGCTCGACACGGTCTGACGCCGGGTTCGGCGTCGGTGATGCGGATCGTGCACCGAACTCGGCGAGGCGAACGGGTTGTCGATGTGGACATCGACGATCATCACCGCACGGTTGGCGAGCTGCTGGTCGCGCTCGCCGAGGCCGATGTCTTCGACGCCCAAGTCGAGCCCGTCATAGACGGTGCTCCGGTCACTGCCGACTCCCCCCTGTCGGTGGTGGCCCTCTGTGAGGGCTCGGTGGTCGACACGACCGGCGAGCCGCTCGCCGGCCCCGCCCCGGTCCGCA
>CALKOE010000302.1 GCA_938091985.1 uncultured Acidimicrobiales bacterium
CGCCGAGGCCAACGGCGCGGCCGGGGACGGGAGCGTTTACCATCCACGCGGACGCCACCGGCAACGCCAGCCACGGATGGACGCCGCAGCAGGCCGAGACGTTCGCCGCGATGTTGACCGCTCGGGGTTACACCGATGCGGCGGTGACCAACCACGATCTCGGCAAGCGTCAGGTCGTCACCGTCGAAGCCCGGCTCGGAGTTGGCTGAACATGTCTGACATCCGCGGAGCATGGATCGACTTTTGTGACGAGCTGAAGGGTGCCGTCGACTATGTCTTCGAACCCGACCAGGTGACCGACTCGGCGATCGACGAGGCCGAGGGTGTGCGCCATGTCCTGCGGTCCCTGATCAAGGCATCGCTCGCGACATTCGAGAATTCCGATGCGCAGTACCCCGAGCTGGGGTGGTTCCACCCGAGCAAGATGGGGCTCGACAACCCCGACGCCTTCTACCAAAGCGCCCCGGTCGACCTGCACCACACCTATGAGCTCTCGGGCAACGTCGGTTCGGTCGCGTACTTCGGGATCGCGTTGATGAGCATGTCGTGGGGCACCGGCGAGGTCGAGATGCTGCGGAGCATCAATGTGGCGGAACTCGCTCCTGATGAGCACGGAGACTTCTTGGTCACGCTCAGCTCACACGCTGATCCGGGCGACACCGGTCATCCCTGGTTTCAGCTGCCGGAGAAGCGCACCTCGCTTCTGGTTCGACAGTTCTTGTCGGACTGGGAGACCGAGGAGGTCGCCCGGATGTCGTTGCGCTGTGTCGATCCCGACCCAGTGCAGTCCCGGATCTCGCCCGACGAGCTTGTGGCCAAGCTCGGTCGAGTCGCCACCGAGGTGAACCGGGTCCCGCAGCATTGGAACGACTACTACCGCCAACACATCTCCCGAGGAGAGGTGAACTCGTTCGAACACATCGAGCCGGTGCCCGCCGAAGACGTCGGCGCGTTGGGCGGGTCGACGGAGCAGCACTACGGCGAGGCCTGGTTCGAGATCGGTCCCGGCGAGGCACTCCTCGTCGAGGTCGAGGTTCCCGACTGCGTCTATTGGAACGTGCAGCTCGGCGATGTCTGGGGCCAATCGGTCGATTGGGTGAACCGCCAGACGAGCCTGAGTGGGGCACAAGCGGTGCTCGACGGTGGCATGTTCCGCGCCGTCTTGAGCCACGAGGATCCCGGCTACGCCAACTGGCTCGATCTCCACGACCTGGCGCAGGGTCTTGTGTTGTTCCGTTGGAACCAGTCGGAGATCGTGCCGGTTCCCTCGGCTCGACTGATGCCGATCAGTGAACTGGCGTCAGCGATGCCGGCGAGCGAGCGTGCGGTCACCCCAGAGGAACGGACCGAGATTCTGATTCGCCGGCGGCGAGCCGCGCTTGCTCGGTTCATTCGCTAGCCGAGGGTAGGGAGACACCATGTCAGGAATCGACGAGGCGGCCATGCAGAACGCCATCGACACCATCGAGATCCAGCAGGTTCTCAACAAGTACGCGGTCGCGGTCGACGCCCGCCACCGAGAGCTCATGTATGAGTGCTTCACCGAAGACGCCTACATCGACCTTTCAGGGACCGGTATCTACAACCCGCGTGACTACATCGAGGGGGGCAAGGGCTCCTACAAGATCTTCGACGCCACCCAGCACGCAATCAGCACGCCCGTCATCCACATCACGGGCGATACGGCCAGCTCACGCTGCTACTTCGTGGCCCAACATGTGCGCAATGCCCTGAAGCCGAACCCGTGCCTGATCATCGGTGGCAACTACGACGATGAGTTGGTGCGGACCACCGACGGCTGGCGGATCACGAAGCGAACCGGCACGGCAACCTGGTACGACGGCAATCCCGAAGTGCTGAACATCCCTGGCGTCCCCGGCTTCCCTGATGCCCCCGGTAGCCCTGAGTGGACGGAGATCCGCGAGGTCCCGAGCTGGCTGCGGTGGAGCCCCTAGTCCACGAGTTCGCCGGCGCGCAGCAAGGGCATGAACTGGTGAATCGGGTTCTTCCAGCCGCCGAGGTCGGCGAATCCGAGGTCGTCGGTGCCTGCCGCGCAGCAGTGGTAGACCATCGCCGCTCGCATGGCGTTCGACTCGTTGTCGGTCGACCGATGCATCAGATGGCTGTCGAACACCAGTAGATCGCCGGGCTGCATCGTGACAGCAACGCTGTCCGTCATGTCGTGGTCGACGATCTCGACGTAGCCCAGGTTGGCGTCGGGTCGCCGGTCTTCGACGTGGGTGTGCACGGGCTCTTGGTGGCTGCCGGGGAGTACGTGGAGACACCCGTTCTCCAATGTCGCCTCGGTGATCGCGAGCCACAGCCCGACGATCGGACGAGCCGGCACGAACGGGAAGTAGTAGCTGTCCTGGTGCCACGGCTGGCCCCAGGCACCGGGATTCTTGAAGATGAATTGGGAGAGAAAGCAGTCGACGTCGGGCCCGATCAGATCTTGCAGCACGGCAGCGATCCGCTCGTCGTGCAGAAACGACGCGAACTCCTCACGGTCGTGGAGCGTGAACACCTTCGAGATGAAATCTTCGGGTTTCTCGCCCGCCCACCCGGCTTGCGACTCGGGAGCAATGACGATTCCGCTCGGCACGACGTCGTCTTCGTCGGCCTGGCGGACGATGGTCACCACCTCGTCGAGCATTGCCTCGCCGATGTCGGCGCTCGCAAAGGAATCGGTGCGTACGAACCCGTCGGTGGTGTAGCCCTGAAGCTGCATCAGTGCGACCATAGCTGCGAGCTGCAGGGGGAACGGAATGAAGATCAGCGTGATCACGGTCGCAAAGTTTCCGGCCGAGTACGCACCGGTGATGAGCGCCCGGTTCCAGGAGCAGTACGGCGACGTCATCCGAGCTGATACTGAGCTCGTCGTCCGCGGTTTGGCGGCCGCTCCCGCGCCGAAGCCCGAGCGTCTGCCCGACTATCGCAATCACTACTACGCGATGCTGCTCGAAAACGAGGTTGTGAAGTCGGTGCTCGCTGCGGAAGCCGACGGCGTCGACGCGGTCGTGGTCAACTGTTTCGACGATCCTGGTGTACGTGCCGCGAGAGCCGTCGCCGACGTTCCGGTCTTCGGCATCTGCGAACCGTCTCTCCATTTCGCCTGTCAGCTCGGGCGCACGGTTGGCGCGCTGGTTCCCGACCTACCGGGACAGGTCGGGTACGTACAGCAGCAGATCGTCGACCACGGGTTGGCGGGGCGGTTTCTGCCCGGCGGCGTTCGCACGGAGGGCAAGCCGTTCGTCGAGTCGCAGCCAGAGTCCGACGCTCATCCTGAAGCGATGGCCGGGCGGGTGCGGGCTGAAGCCGAGCAGCTGGTGCGAGATGGCGCCGATGTCGTCCTGGTCGCCTGTGGCGGTCTCGGCGAGGTCTGTGATCGTGTCGGGCTGCACCACCTCACGGTCGACGACCGCCCGGTTCCGTTGGTCACGCCGCTGCCGGTTGCGTTGAAGCACGCCGAGATGATGATCGAGATGCAGGAGGCGCAGGGCTTCCCCATTCCCAGTCAGGCGCACGACGGATTCCGACTGTCGCCCACGGACCGGGTCCGCCTTCAGGAAGGGTTTGAGGTCTGATCATGACGCAGAAGATGACTGCCTTTCGCCTGCTCGAGTGGGGCGGTTCACCCCAGCGAGCCGAAGTTGACATCCCGCAGCCAGCGGCCGGTCAGGTCTTGGTGAGAGTGGCCGGCGTCGGCGTGTGTGGCTCGGATCCGAAGATGAGCAACCTGCCGGCGGTCGTTGGCGACATGTTCGGCTGGAACATGCCGTTCACGCTCGGCCACGAGGTCGGCGGATGGATCGAAGAGCTCGGCGATGGGGTCACCGGGTTCGACAAGGGCGACCCGGTCGTGCTCGTGAGCTCGCACTCCTGCGGGGCCTGCTCCTACTGCCTCGAGGGGCACGACATCAACTGTGTCGAGGGCCATGCCGGGCGCGGCTACGGACGAGATGGCGGCCTCGCTCCCTACGTGCTGGTCGAGCATGTACGCGAGATCATCAAGCTCGTCTCACTCGACCCCGCGACGGCTGGTCCGCTGGTCGACGCCGGGTCCACCGCGTATCACGGAGTCAGACGTGTCCTGCCGAAACTCACGCCGGGGTCCACCGCCGTGGTGATCGGGGCCGGCGGCTTGGGGAGTTACGCGATTCAGCTGTTGAAGGTGCTGAGCCCGGCCCGCGTCGTTGCCGTCGACACCAACCCGGCCCGGCTCGACTTCGCCCGGGAGTTGGGTGCCGACGAGACCTTCGAGAGCAGCGACCCGGTCGGTGCCGAGGGTGCCGCCGTGGTGATGGACTTCGTCGGCATCGACGACACGATCCGTTCCGGCATTCGGTGCTTGCGTAAGGGCGGGAGCTTCGTGCTGGTCGGCTCGGGTGGGGGCACACTCCGCGAGGGTTGGTACAGCGCCCTGCCCAAGGACGGCGAGATCTTCACCTACGAGGGTGCGACGATCGCTGACACGCGGGCAGTCATCGCGCTGGCCGAGGCGGGCGACATTCGCGTCGATGTCGAGGAGTTCTCCTTCGACGACATTGAGGTCGCCTACCAGCGCCTGCAGCAGGGAGAACTGCAAGGAAGAGCCGTGATCAGAGTCGCCGACACGTCCTGACGCGACGTTCTCGGCCTGCCGCTCGTAGGGTCCCCAATGCAAGCCACTTCTTGGTGGGGACCTCTCGTCGACTTCTGGGCCACTCGTTTTGGCCAGACATTTCCCTTTCGCCTCCTCTGAGTCATCTCGAGGAGACGACATGTCCGATTCCCCAGAATTTCGCCCGTTCGACGCGCCCACACCGATTGAGAGACCGAGGGCGGTCGTCTATTGCGAAGCCAACTTCGGCGCGATCGACGGCAAGACCGCCAACGGCTTGGTCCGCAACAGCGAGCGATATGAGATCGTTTCGGTCATCGACAGCCAGCTGGCCGGTCAGGACACCGGCACGGTGCTCGATGGTGTCGCCAACGGCATCCCGCTCTGTCGTGATCTCGACGATGCGATGGCTCAGGCTGATCCCATCCCGAGCTTGTTCATCGTCGGTGTCGCACCGACGAGCGGTCTGCTTTCGAGCTCTGAACGCGGCGTGCTGCTCGACGCGATGAGCCGCGGACTGAATCTGGTCAACGGCCTCCATGAGTTCTTGAACGATGATCCCGAGTTTGCGGCAGCCGCGGCGATCAACAATGTCGTGATCACCGATGTGCGCCGCCCCCGCAACAAGGTCGATCTACGGATGTTCACCGGCCGCATCCTCGACGTGTCGTGTCCCCGGATTGCGGTGCTCGGCACCGACGGGGCACTTGGCAAACGCACCACGGCCACGGTCTTGACGAGGGCACTGAACGAGCACGGCGTGAAGGCCGTCTTGGTGGGAACGGGCCAGACGAGCCTGATCCAGGGTGCACGTCACGGCACCGCGCTCGACGCTGTGCCGGCTCAGTTTGTCACCGGCGAGCTCGAAGCTGCGGTGGTCGAAGCGTTCGAAACCGAAGATCCCGACGTGATCATCGTCGAGGGTCAGGGCGCGCTCAGCCACCCGACCTACCTGAGTTCCACGGCCGTCCTACGGGGCAGCCGACCGGCCGCCGTGGTTCTGCAGCACGCACCGGCTCGGAAGACGATCAGCGACTTTCCGACGTTCCCGATGCCGACACCGGCCAGCGAGATCAACCTCATCGAGACCTTCGCCGACACCAAGGTGATCGGCTTGACGATCAATCACGAGGACATGACCGACAGCGAGGTCACCGCGGCCATCACGATGTATGAGCTCGAGCTGGGGATCCCGGCCACCGACGCCCTCACCCGGCCGACCGGCCGGCTCCTCGACATGGTCTTCGCGGCGTTCCCAGATCTGGAAGAGAAGGCACCGATCGCGGTGACGTGACCGGCCTGCGTCTCGAGATCGACCTCGAGAAGATCGGTCACAACGCAGCGACGCTCGTGGAGCGGGCGGCACAACGTGGTGTCTCCATCACCGCCGTGACCAAGGCGATGCTCGGGTCTCCTGAGCTCGCCGGTGTTCTGGGGGCGGCCGGCGTGAGCGCGCTTGGCGACTCACGAATCGAGAACATCGAACGGATGCGAGCTGCCGGAATCGAGCAACCGATGCTGCTGCTCCGCTCGCCGGTGCTCAGCCAGATCGGTCGCGTCGTCGAGTCCGCCACGATGAGCGTCAACTCGGAGACCGAGGTGCTTTCTGCACTGGACTCGGCTGCTCGGTCAGCGGGTCGAGTTCATGACGTGATGCTCATGGTCGAGCTCGGCGACCTCCGCGAAGGCGTGATGCCCGATCAGCTGAACGAGACGGTGCGCCACGTGATCGGGTTGCCGTCCCTTCGCCTCCGCGGCATCGGGGCGAACCTGGCCTGTCGGTTCGGCGTTGAGCCGAGCAGCGAGAACATGGGCGACCTATCGGCGATGGTCGAGTCGGTCGAGACGACGTTCGGCATCGAGATCGCGATCGTGTCGGGTGGGAACTCGGCCAACCTCGACTGGGCCCTCGACTCGTCGGATCTCGGGCGCATCAACAACCTTCGGCTCGGCGAGTCCGTTCTCCTCGGGCGTGAGCCATTGCGGCGCCGCGCGATCTCCGGCCTCCACACCGATGCCTTTGTGCTGGTCGCCGAAGTGATCGAGTCGAACCGCAAGCCGACCGCTCCATGGGGGCGGGCCGCACAGAATTCGTTCGGCGAGACCCCGAAGACCGACGACCGAGGCGACATCTGGCAGACGATCCTCGCGGTCGGTCGACAAGACACCGACACCGCAGACCTGTCGGCGCCGGAGGGGGTTGACGTGCTGTCGGCCAGTAGCGACCACCTCATCGTCCAGACCCGAGAGCGGATGACCCCAGGCGACGAGATCAGCTTCGAACCCGGTTATTCGGCGCTGCTGCGATCCATGACCTCACCATTCGTGACCAAGCGCCTCTGAGGCACCCGTCTACGAGGGGTGGACGAGGCCGACGCGCACGGCGTCGCGTCCTTCGATCTTGCGCTCCAACATCTGAAGCGCCTCGTCGAGTTGGTCGAGGGTGTAGGTCTCCCCGACGAGTTCCGCGGTCGGGAAGGTGCCGCTGTTGAGCACCTCACCGGCTCGGGCCATCGTGGGCGGCGTCGAACCCGAGCCGGCAACGATGGATAGCGACTTGAAGACGATGTGATCGCTGACGATCTCGACGGGCTTCTCGTCCTTCAACCCGGCGAGCAGGATGCGGCCGCCGTAGTTGGCCATCTCGATCGAGTCGCCGACGGGTTTCGTGGCGAGGGCGGTCAGCTCCATCACCGCGCTCGGTCCGCCTCGGGTGAGCTCCTGGATGTGGCCGACGAGATCGTCGTGTTCGTCGATGTTGATGACTTCGTGAGCGCCCACGGCCTTTGCTGCCTCGAGCCGAAGCGTGTCGGCCGATGTGCCGGTGACGATGATCTGGCGTACACCGATCTGGCTGGCGGCGTAGGCCGCGGCGATCAACCCCATGTGCCCGGGCCCCTGGATCACGAGCCGGTCACGTTCGTGGAGGCCAAGAAGCTCGGACCAGTTGACGATGCTCGCCAGCGGCTCGAAGAGGCTGAGCTCGGCGGCGGGGATGTCATCGGTGAGCGGGACGAGATGGGTGCCGGGCAGGATGCCCATGTATTCGCCGTAGCCGCCCCAGAGTCCGTGCTCGTAGTCCGGACCGAGCGTGTAGCCGTAGACATCGAGTCCGCTGCCGTCGCGACCGCCGAGGTGCACGAGGTCGACCCCGACCCGTTGCCCGACCGCAACACCGAGACCGGCATCGGGCGCGAGCGCATGGACCCGGCCGACGATCTCGTGACCCGGCACCACTGGTGAGACCTCACCGGGCACGTGCTTGTGACCGTGGAGCTGGGAGACATCGCTGGCGCACAGCCCGACGGCCTCGACCTTCAGGACGGCACCGCCCGGGAGCGGTGAGGGGATTGGACGTTCGACGGTCTCGTAGGTGCCATCACCCCTGAATACGACGCTGCGGCATGTCGACACGTGGGTTCCCCTTGGCTCGATCTGTCCACAGCCTGTGAACAACACTGTTGAAATTACACGAGCGTCTTCATGTGGGCTCGCTGAAGATGACAACCGGGATCTCACGCGTGGTGGCGGCCACGTGGTCGGACTAACCGGGGAGGCTCGCGGCGAGTCGTGCCAGCAGTTCGACTCGCTCGTCTCCCGTGGCGATCGTGGCGACCGAGGGGATCGACGCTCCGGGGGAGACCGGTCAGCACGTTCCGATCGAAATTCTCGGTGATGCCGTCATCGAGGACGAGTAGGAGCCTGGGTGTCGATTCGTGCTGATGGGGTACTCACCGTGGAAGGGCGGCCAGGTCGGGTGACAGGGCGATGAGTTCGTCGCGAAAGCCCGTGCGGTGTAGATCGGTGGCGGTCGCCGCGAGCACGGTGACGAGACCATGGCGAGCAAGCACGAGGAAGCCGTCGTCGTCGATCTTGCCGATGGCCCAGTGGAGCATCGCTGCAGAGTAGGAGGCGTAGATCTGTTTCCCCAGGCCGACGACGGTCAGCGCCCGAACGAGCGTCCCGGCTGCGATGAGGACTCGGTAGTCCTCGCGGTCGGGTAGCAACGCTGGAAGAGAGTCGAACTCCTCCGCAAACAAGTCGACGATGCGGAGCAACTCGATGTTCTGGAAGTCATTGGTGGACGGCTCACCGTTGGGTCCGCGTTCGCGGCCAAGTTGTCTATCGAGGTCTTCGAAGAAGTCGTAAGTGGTGCGGACAACTCGACGCAGCGGGCTCAAGGCTGGTCGAGTGACTCGGTACGATCGATGCGGTTCAAGATCCGCTCACGTGTTCGAGCGACGATCTCGGGCGGGGCATCCTTGACTTCCCAGATGATGCCCGCCCGGAACTCGGCGTCGACCTCGGCCGGTGACATCTTCTCGAGTTCTTCAGCCGTTCTGATCTTCCGACTCATGCTGTCCACGGTAGCGGAGTGGTGCGACGCCGACGATCGGAAGACGCGGACATCGATCTGGCGTTGTCCACACCTGTGAACAACATTGTTGAAATTACAACCCTGGCGGAGGGAGGG
>CALKOE010000303.1 GCA_938091985.1 uncultured Acidimicrobiales bacterium
GGGCACGACGATGGGTGCGGCGCCGACCGGTCAGGTCAGTCTCAGCGAGCACCGCGAGCTTCAGCTCGGGCATGACTGCGCCGCGCTCGAGCGGCACGGTCGCCAGGTGGCCGCGGACTTGGGTGAGATCGGTGTCGGCCATGGCCGGGGCCATCTCCAGACCGTGGTCGGAGAGCAAGGCCGAGAGGCGATCGGCGCTGGCTGCACCATCGGCGGCCACAATCACCCGATACCCCTTGGAGAGCAGGCCCTGGATCTGCGACACCGTGGGTGCCATGTCGCCCACGACAGGTTCCCAACCCGACGCCGCCATCGACGGGGTCGAGGGGCCGTCGGCGACCGGCAGAATCGACCACGAGGGAGCGTCGGCCTTGGCCAGGAGACGATCGAACGGCAAATGAAGGCGATGCACGTCGTCGGCATCGACGTCCCACGTCTTGGCCAGCGACCCAGCCAGATCGGCCTCTTCCGAACCGATGTCGGCGGCGCGGTCGCGGATGCGGCGCGGCTCGACGAGCAGGATCAGTCCGTCGGCCGGCACGAGATCGGGAAGGACGAGTTCCTCATCGACGAGCCATGGCAGCCACGACTCCATCCCGTCGAAGAGTTGCCCGTCGACAACACGGTCCCATTGCTCGCGGCCCCACGGCTCCTCGGCCAGCAGCTGCTGCGCTCGGGCTCGGGCGTGGTCGCCGGGCCGAAGCTCGCGACAGGGGTAGATCTCGACCTCGGCCACCGAAATCGTGGCGCGCTGATCGCCAACCGAGAACTCGGTGAGCCGGTCGACCTCGTCGCCCCACAAGTCGATGCGGACCGGGGCTTCGGCCGTGCTCGGGAAGACATCGACGATCGAACCACGCACCGCAACTTCACCGCGGTGCTCGACCTGATGCTCTCGGCGATATCCGAGCGAGACCAGTTCGGTGACCAGGTCGACCGGGTCGACCACATCACCGCTCCCGACGACGATCGGAGCGATCGCTGCGTCGGGATCGAGCCGCTGCACGAGGGACCGCGCTGGCGCAACGACAACGGCCGGCGCGGTAGCTGGATCCCGAAGTCGGTGCAGGGTGCGAAGACGGTGCCCCATGGTCTCGACTGCGGGGCTGACCCGCTCGAACGGAAGCGTCTCCCAGGCCGGGAACATCGCGACCTCATCGGCCCCGAGCACTCCGGCAATATCGGCCGCAAGCCGTTCGGCTTCGTTCTGCGTGGCCGTGGCTACCAGGATCGGACGCCGCTCAGTAGCCTGGGCAATACCCGCGATGGCGAACGCTCGTGCCGCGTCGGGAACGGCCAATACGGCATCACGCCGGCCGGCGACGAGGTCGAGGGCCGGTTCGGTGGCGAGTAGCGGGAGCAGCGACCGCAGGTCAGTCGCGGGAAACGATGCCACGTTCAGCCGGCGTTGAAGCGGTTCATGGTCGCCTCGATATCCGAGGAGAGAAGGTGCTCCACGGCATCGGCAGCGACGCCGACGATGCGCTCGAGCTCCGGACGTTCACTTCGGGCCGGACGTCGCAAGACGTAGTCGGCGCCCTTCATCGTGCCGGCCTCGGGCTTGCCGACGCCGATACGGATTCGCGAGAACTCGTCGGAGCGAAGATGGGCGCGCACGCTCTTGAGACCGTTGTTGCCGGCCAGGCCCCCGCCGAACTTCACCTTCAGCCGACCGACAGGGAGATCGAGTTCGTCATGAACGATCACCAGGCGCGAGAGGTCCTCGATGCCGAATCGACGCACCAGCGGGCCGACAGCGCGGCCCGACTCGTTCATGTAGGTGGTGGGCACGGCAACAGCAAGGCGCAGAGCGCCAACTCTCAATTCGTCGGAGTCGGAGTATTCGCGTTTTCCTCTTTTGAGCTTGCCGCCGTGGCGACGCACCAACTCCTCGACGACCCAGACTCCGGCGTTGTGCCGTGTCTGGGCATAGTCGTCGCCAGGATTGCCGAGGCCGACGACCAAAAGGTCGGCCGGCGTGCCTCGCCGGTTGCTCGTTCGACGGCCGACCATCAGTGGTCGCCCACCTGATCTCAGCTGTCGTCGCCGTCGGCGCTATCGGCGTCGGCGTCGGCGTCGGCGTCGGCGGAGCCACCCTCTTCGGTGCCCTCTTCTTCGCTGGCAGCGTCGGCAGCTTCTTCAGCGGCCATCGCCTCACGAGTGGAGCGAGTGACGAGAGAGACGGCGACCGAATCTTCGGGGTCGACCAGCGTGGTGACGCCGGGCGGAAGGGCAAGGTCGCTCACGTGGATCGAATCGCCGAGAGTCATCTCGGAGATGTCGACCTCGATCTCGTCGGGAATGTCGGCCGGCTTGGCCGAGACGGTGAGGGTGTAGAGCGTCTGATCGACCATGCCGTTGGCACGGGTGACCTCGAGGGCCTCGCCCACGAACATGACCGGCACGTCGGCCTCGATCTGCTGATCGGCGGTGACACGAAGGAAGTCGATGTGGATCACATCGCGGCGCACGGGATGGCGCTGCAGGTCCTTCACGACCGACAGCTGCTCAGTACCATCGATGCTCAGCGTGATGATGGCGTTGATACCCGCATCGGTGGTGAGGGCGGCGCGCAGGTCGGGCCACGCAACCGAAACGGTGACGGGGTCGGACTCGAGCCCGTAGACGACTGCGGGAATGCGTCCATCGCGACGAAGACGGCGGGAGGAGCGAGTGCCCTCTTCACGGCCGGTTTCGGCGGCGAGCAGCAGCTGGTCTGACATGATTTCTCGGCTCCTGGGAGGGGCACGATGATGCGTGCCCACGAACAACTCGGCCCACGACAGGACCGACGGATCAGACTATCGGTGGCCGCGGCGATCGCCACAGGCCTCAGGCGAGATGGTTGCCACCGAAGATCTCGCTCACCGAGGTGTCTTCGAATACCGCCGAGATCGCTCGAGCGATGATCGGCGCCACGCTGAGCACTTCCATCTTGTCGATTCGCTTCTCCGGCGGCAGCGGCAGAGTGTCGGTGACCAGCACCTTCTCGATCGCAGCGTTCTTCAGGCGGTCGATCGCGGGGCCAGAAAACACGCCGTGCGTTGTGGCCACGATGACCTTGCCCGCACCGTTTTCTGCCAGCAGATCGGCGGCGGCACATATCGTGCCGCCGGTGTCGATCATGTCGTCGATCAGGACGCAAGTGCGCCCTTCGACGTGGCCGATGATCTCCTTGGCCTCGACGGCGTTCATCTCTTCGGTCGAACGCCGCTTGTGCACATAGGCGAGATCGGCGTTCAGCAGGTTGGTGTAGCGCTCCGCCACCTTCATGCGGCCGGCATCGGGCGACACGATCACGAGGTCTTCGTCACCCATGTCGGAGAGGTAGTCGACCAGCACCGGCATGGCGACGAGGTGGTCGACGGGACCATCGAAGAAACCTTGGATCTGGCCGCTGTGAAGGTCGACCGACATCAGCCGATCGGCGCCGGCCGTGCTGAACAGGTCGGCGACGAGTCGCGCGGTGATCGGCTCTCGACCGGAGGCCTTGCGGTCCTGGCGGCTGTAGCCGTAGAAGGGAGCGACCACGGTGATCCGCTTGGCCGATGCCCGCTTTGCGGCGTCGACCATGATCACGTGTTCCATCAAGGCGTCGTTGATGGAACCGCCCTCCCATGCGGTGTGGGTCTGGACGATGAACACGTCGGACCCACGAATCGACTCGCCGTACTTCACGTGGAGCTCACCGTTGGCGAACTCGGCGATGT
>CALKOE010000304.1 GCA_938091985.1 uncultured Acidimicrobiales bacterium
GCAGATGCCGACCAGTTCAACGGCGAGGAGGCAGCGGACATCTCCGACGCGTTCCTCGACGCGGTGCAAGCTCGAGTTCGGCCGGCCGACGACGCCCTCATCATCTGGACTTCGGGTACGACCGCCGACCCCAAGGGCGCAATTCACACCCAGGCCACACTGGCCCGTAGGGCGAAGGCGAACGCTCATTCGCACGCGTTCGTGCTCGGTGACCGTGTCTTCTGTGACTATGCGTTCTGGTGGGTCGGGGGTCCCGGCTATGGGTTTCTGCCGGCGATCTGGGCCGGGGCCACGACCTTGGTGGTGCCGAAACACCATCCGGAGACGACCGAGGCGTTTCTCGCACGGGAGCGCCCGACGCGGGTGGCCGGTCGCCTCGCTCCTGACATCGCGAAGCGGGTGATGGCGGTCGGTGAAGGTTCGAATCACATGGTCACACCCCGTGGCATCGGGATGACCGAGACGTTCGGCCCCCACTCGATGTTCGAGCCGGCGTCCCGCGCCGACGTCCTCGCCAATCCGGTGGCCGGGCTCGGCCCCGCGATTCTCGGATTCGAGCGTCGGATCGTGAACCCCGAGACTGGCGTCGACGTCGCCGACGGCCAGGAAGGGGAGCTCCTCGTGCGCGGCCCGGGAATGATGCGCAATCTCTACGGTCGCGAGCGCGCTGAGGTCTTCGATGCAGAAGGTTGGTACCACACCGGCGACATCTGCCTGATCGAGGACGAGATCATCCACTTCGTGAGCCGGTCCAGTGAGATGATCAAGACGTCGGGTTCGAACGTCGCGCCGGCCGAGGTCGAAGCCGTGATGTGGGCCATGCCCGAGGTCGAGGAACCGGTGGTCTTCGGGATGGCGCACCCGCGACGAGGCGAGCAGGTGGTCGCGGTTGTTCAGCGGGTCGCCGGCGCCGAACTTGAAGAGGAGAGCGTTCGCGACGCGGTACGAGAGGTCCTTTCCAACTACAAGGTTCCTCGCTTCGTGCTCATCCTCGACGAGGCGGAGATGCCTCGGCTGCATTCCGGCAAGCCCGACAAGCGGGCCCTGAGGAAGCTGGTCGCCGAGCGGCTACCCCGCGAGGACTGACGGGTCAGAACTTGGAGGCGTTGCGCACGACCTCGGAGTAGGGGAGCTCGCGGTCGAACGACGGTTCGCGTGGGAGGCTGAGCAGGCGCTCGCTGATGATGTTGCGCTGGATCTCGCTGGTACCGCCGCCGATGGTGGACGAGCGAGCGAGCAACCAGGCCGTGCCCGCGTTCTCGACGCTGATCTCATCGCCGTCCCACACGACCGCGTCAGCGCCTGTCGTCGCCAACGACGCGAGCGCGGCCCGATGCCCGGCCTCGGATCCCAGCAGCTTGCCGGCTGACCCCCAAGGACCCTCGTGGGTCCCAAGCATCTGTCCGCGCATGATCCTTGCGCTGGTGAGCTTGGTGACGATGGAGTCGACGAAGACGTCTGCGAGTTGCTGGGAGTGATCGTCCAGGACATCGCGAGCTCGCGCCGTCGCGGCGAGTGAAGCGGCCAGCGCCGACCGGTCGACAACCATCACCGTGGTGTTTCCACTGCCGAGATAGCCGAATCCCACTCCGGCGGTCTGGTTCCGCTCGTGGGCCATGAGGGTCTGGGCGACCGACCACCCATCGCCCTCGGCGCCGATGAGGTTGGTAGCGGGAAGGGCGACGCCGTCGAAGAACTCCTCGCACACATCGCCCATCTGGCCGTCGGCCATGCGGGTGCGTCTCACGGTGACGTCGTCGTTGCGGTCGAGCGGCACGATGATCATCGACAGGCCGGGATGCTTGGGAACGTCCCAGTCGGATCGGGCCAGACAAACGCCGTAGTCGGCCAGGTACGCGTTGGTGCTCCACATCTTGGCCCCATCGAGGATGTACTGGTCGCCGTCGCGGGTGAGGCGTGTCATCACGCCGGCCAGATCCGAGCCTCCACGCGGCTCGGAGAGCAGCTGGATGACGACGATGTCGCCCCGCAGGATCTGGGGGAGGAACTCCTGCTTGATCTCCTCTGATGCTCGCTCGAGGAGCATCGGAGCAACCATGCCGATCGAGACCCAGTACTTCCCCGGCAGCTGTCGGTCGAGCTCGTCGGCGGTTTCGTAGAACGCCTTGTGATGGGCGAGGGTCAGTCCGGCACCGCCGTATTCCGGTGGGAATGCGAGCCCGCCGAATCCGCCGTCGAAGATCCTGTTCTGGAGGACCACGTCGTCCAACAGCTCGTCGTCCCACGACGGAAGGTTGGTCGCGAGCCAGTCCCGGGCCCGTTCGGTGAACGCTTCGACCGACTCGATATCTGCGCTCATCGGACTGCTCCTCGTGGCGTCTGCCGCTCGATGTGGGTCAACAGAAGCCGTCGATGGGCCTCGGGTGATCCGAACATGGCTCGGTCGACGGCCGCTCGGCGGTTGTACATGTGGATGTCGTGTTCCCAGGTGACGCCGACGCCCCCCGTGATCTGGACACAGTCGTCCACGATGTCGAGACAGCGTCGACCGATGTGCACCTTGGCGACGCTGGAGAGCATGCCGGCGTCGTCTGCGTCGGCATCCACGGCACGCACCAACTCCTCGCCGACCGCTTTGGCGCCCTCGACCCACAGCGCCATGTCGGCGACGCGGTGCTTCAGCGCCTGGAACGAGACGATCGGGCGTCCGAACGCGAAGCGGTCGCGTCCGTACTCGATCGTCGTCTGGAGGGTTCGCTCGGCCACTCCTACCATCTCCGCACATTGCAGGGTCAGCGCAAGCCGTAGGAGGTACTCAACCGCGGGCTGGGCGGCGCCGGCCGCACCGACAAGTGCAGTGGCGGGTAGCTCGACGCCATCGAGGACGACGCGCCCGTAGCGTCGGGTCATGTCGATACTGCGGCCCGGGACGATAGTGAGTCCGGGGGTCCGGGCCGGGATGAGCACCTGGGTGAGTCCGGCTTCGCCACGCCCGGTGACAAGAAGATGATCGGCCACACCGGCTGCCTCGACATAGGCCTTCTCGCCGGCCACGTTCACCTTGTCGCCCGAAACCGAGATCGTCGTCTCGAAGGCGTCCGGCGACCATCGGTCTCCTGGCTCTGCGAACGCCCAACTGGCGAACGCCTCTCCGGCAGCGAGGCCGGGCAGGACGGCTTCGGCCTGAGATTCGGTTCCGAAGCGGGCGATGGCTGCGGCAACGACGTTGACTGGCAGGAATGGCCCGGGCGCGACCAGCCGGCCCATCTCCTCGGCGATGATGACCGCGTCCGAGGTCGCCCGCCCGGAGAGGGTGCCTCCGCCGTGGGACTCGGGGACGAACGGCGATGTCCATCCCAGATTTGCGGCCTCGCGCCACCAGTCCTTGCTGAATCCGTCGGGTTCGCCGTGGAGGTCTCGAACGGTGGTGAGGGGAACCTCGGTCTCTATGAATTTGCGCACCGTGTCGCGTAGCGCTTCTTGCTCCTCAGTCAGTTCGAGTTGCACACGTGTCCTCTCGTTACCGCCGTGAAGATCTTGTCGGATAGTAGGCCCGCGTCGGTTGGCCGGGATGCGGCCGTCCGCCTATGCCCATCGCATGACGACCTTGCCGCGGGCTTGTCGGGTAACGAGCTCATCGATCAGTGTCACCAGATCTGCGGCGTTGCCGACGCGGCTGAGATTGGTGGTCAAGCGCCCACCGACGACAAGGCCTGCGATCCTCGTGAGGGCTGCGGTCGTGACCCCGGGAGCCGTGTAGTCGCGCGAGAACCTGAGCCCGTGAAGCTGTGCGTGCTTCTGGAACCAGCCCGGTGGCAGGGGGCTTGGCTCGTCGAGAGTGCGCCCGAGGGTGACGACGGTGCCGCCGAGGCCGACGCGCCGTAGCGCACCGGCGAGCACCTCGCCGCCGACGGAATCCACCACCAAGTCGGCCGGTGGACCGTCGGGGTCGATGCCGAGTTCCAGGTCGACGCCGTCGGGGAGCTGCACGCCATTGGGATCAGCCCCGGCCCGGAGCACCGCAGTCGTCTTCGAACCGGCAAGTTGCGCGAGCTGAACTGCGAAGCTGCCGACACCGCCGGTCGCACCCGTGACGACGACGTGGGCTCCCGGGAGGGGAACGGGACAGCGACCGAGTGCGGCGTATGCCGTCAGCGCCGCAACCCCCAGAGTGGACGCGTCTTCGACGCCCAGCCCCTCCGGGGTGACCGCCAGGCTGTCGACCGAGAGAGCGACTCGCTCCGCCCATGTGCCGCGCCGGTCGCTCCACCCGAACACTCGTGTGCCGACGCCCGGCCCCGTTTGGTCGGTGGCAGCTTCGGCCACGACACCGGCCACGTCCCATCCCGGCACGGTGCCCGGCGGGAGGCTTCGGTAGCGTTGGACGTGAAGAATCTCGCCGCGATTGAGCGAGTTCGCTTGGACTTGGATGACCGCACGGCCAGGTCCGGGGGTCGGCTCGTCGAGGTCGTCACGCCACACGATGCCGTCCTCGTTGTCGGAGTCGGTGATCCAGCCGCGCACCTCAGTCGCCCTGCTTCCACGGTTCGGAGCAGGTCGGCTGGACGATGTGCTTGATCGTCATGTCCACGAAGAGTCCTCCAGGGCCGCCGCACGGTGGGATCAGAGTCTGCTTGCCACACTTGCGGAATATGATAGTGTCACATTCGTCTTCCAGAATCCACAGTTACAGACCTGGGGCGGGCAAGTTCACACGAGACCGGGTATGCAGCCGTCCGGGGTGAGGCTCGTCCCTATTCTCGAAAGAGAGAAGCACATGGCAATCAAGGTCGACTTTCCGGTCTTTGACGCCGACCACCACCTCTATGAAACGGAGGAGGCGTTCACGCGCTACCTCGCCGAGGAGCACCGGAGCCTGTTTCGGTACGTGAACGTCGACGGCCGGACAAAAGTCGTCATCCGCGGGATGTTGAGCGACTACATCCCGAACCCCACGTTCGAAGTTGTGGCCCGGCCGGGCGCGTGGTCCACCTATTTCGCCGGAGACGGTCAGGGCAAGACGGTTCGCGAGATGATGGGCGAGCCGATGCGGAG
>CALKOE010000305.1 GCA_938091985.1 uncultured Acidimicrobiales bacterium
GGTGACCAGCGGGGCAAGCGCCGAACTGCGAATGATCTCCTGCCCGAAGGCGGTGTCGAGATCGGGGACATTGGGGTTGGTCAACGCGATCTCTTCGAGATCAGCACGCGCCTGATCGAGATAGGACTGGATCTCGCCGAACCCGCCCGCGGCCACTGCCGAGTACCAGAGCTCGTTGATCACCCACGCCGAGATGACGTCGGCGGCTTCGACCTTGTCGATCGTGCCGGCGCCGGGCATGTCGGCCAGCGCTGCTACTTCGGCGCCACTGAGGGAGGCATCGGCCACCTCCGCGGCGTCGCCGTCGGTGGAGACCGTGTCGAGCAACTCGACCACGTCGTCTTGGGTGAGGGGGTCGTCGCCACCCTCGACCGAAGCAACGCCGGCATCGTCGCCACAGGCCGACGCCAGCATGACGAGGGCCACGAGGGCCGCGAGGAAACGGGAGCGGGATCGAATGAGCTTCACGAGTCGTAGAGGCTATCTGGCCCGCGACCGTGAATGAGGGTCAGGCCTCGTGGTCGGCAGTCTCGAGATCGGGCAGTTCGAGATCCGGAAGAAGGTCGGCCAGGATCTCTGCGAGCTGTTCGACCGCCGGGCCCTTCTTCTTCGAGAGCGGGATCTGGAGTTCGCCGACCGCTTCTTTGTAGAGCGCCTGGTTGCCGGCACCCTTCCCCGAGTAGAGCCGCTGGAGCCTGACCTGGCGACTGTCGGGCAGCTCGACCGGTGAGATGCGAGCGATGTGGTCGGGGCCGCCGAACCCGGGACCCTTGGTGACAGTGATCTCGCGCACTCCGGTGCGGACGCACTCGACCCTGAGGCGACCTACCTTCAGCAGAGCTTCTGCCGGCGCCGGGATCGGCCCGAAACGATCGAGCCACTCGGTTCGCACGTCGTCGAGGGCCTGGGCCGTCTCGACGTTGGCCAGCCGGCGATACGCCTCGAGACGGGTGGCTTCCTTGGTGACGTAGTCGGCCGGCAGGTGCGCATCGCCGGGCACCTCGATGGCGATCTCGAGCGGTTCGGGGACCTTCTCCCCCTTCAGCTCCGCCACCGCCTCGGTGACCATCTGGCAGTAGAGGTCGTAGCCAACCGCGGCAATGTGGCCGGATTGACCGGTTCCGAGAAGGTTGCCGGCACCGCGAATCTCGAGATCGCGCATCGCAATGCGGAATCCGGAACCGAGCTCGGTCGCCTCGCCGATCGTCTTCAGGCGTTCGTATGCCTCCTCACTGAGCACGACGTCCTCAGGATGAAACAGGTAGGCGTAGGCCCGCTGACCGGCGCGGCCAACGCGGCCACGAAGCTGGTGGAGCTGCCCAAGACCCAGGAGGTCGGCCCGGTCGACAACGAGAGTGTTGACCGATGGCATGTCGATGCCGGACTCGATGATGGTGGTGCAGACCAGCACATCGAACTTGCCTTCCCAGAAGTCGACGACGACCCGCTCGAGCGTTCCCTCGTCCATCTGCCCATGGGCAACCGCGATGCGAGCCTCGGGAACGAGACCATTCAGGCGTTCAGCGACATGTTCGATGTCGCGCACGCGGTTGTGCACGAAGAACATCTGGCCTTCGCGGAGCAGTTCGCGACGAATCGCCTCGGCGACCGCCCGCTCCTCGTACTCGCCGACATAGGTGAGAATCGGTTGCCGATCCGCGGGAGCGGTGTTGAGAAGCGACATGTCGCGGATGCCGGTGAGGCTCATTTCCATGGTGCGCGGAATCGGCGTCGCCGTCAGCGTGAGCACGTCGACGTCGGTGCGCAGCGACTTGATCTGCTCCTTGTGCGAGACGCCGAACCGCTGCTCCTCGTCGACCACGAGCAGGCCGAGGTTCTTGAACTCGATGTCGTTCGAGAGCAGCCGGTGGGTACCGATCACGAGATCGACGTCGCCGTCCTTCACTCCCTCGATGACCGTCCTGGCCTGGGCATTCGTGAGGAATCGGCTGAGCACCTCGACCCGGATCGGGTACGGGGCGTAGCGCTCCCGAAATGTCGCATGGTGCTGCTGCGCGAGCAATGTCGTGGGGACGAGCACGGCCGCCTGCTTGCCGTCCTGGATCGCCTTGAACGCGGCGCGCAGCGCCACCTCGGTCTTGCCGAACCCGACATCGCCGACCACGAGCCGATCCATCGGCGACAGCCGCTCCATGTCGTCTTTGACATCGATGATCGCGTGGAGCTGATCGGGGGTCTCCTGGAACGGGAAGGCATCTTCCAACTCCCGCTGCCAGGGCGTATCGGGGCCGAAGGCATGACCCTCGGCGTGAACGCGGGTCTGGTAGAGAACGACGAGTTCTTGCGCGATCTCTTGGACCGCAGAGCGCACCTTGGCTTTGGCAGTGTGCCAGTCGGCGCCCCCCATCTTCGACAGCGTGGGTGTCTCACCGCCGCTGTAGAGCCGGATCGACTCGATCTGATCCGACGGCAGATACAGCTTGTCGCTGCCTCGGTATTCGAGAAGGAGGTAGTCGCGGTCGCTGCCGTTGATCGCCCGAGTGACCATGCCACCGAAACGAGCCACGCCGTGCTGTTGATGC
>CALKOE010000306.1 GCA_938091985.1 uncultured Acidimicrobiales bacterium
GGGTGGGTCACCCTTCGGCCGACCCGACAACGCCTTCGACGAACACGGACATTCCGAGAAGGCTGAGACCCTCGTCGGCGAAGTCGGGTGGGACCTCACCGGCGGCGATGATCTCGTTGCCGTCCTGGTCGTTGATCGGACCAGTGAAGGGGTCGAAGGTGCCGGCGATGATCTCGCCGCTCTTCTCGTCGATCAGCGTCTTCGTCTCGGCGGCCACGTCGTCGGCAAGGCTGCCGATCTGCACAAGGCCGGTGTCCATGCCTGGCCACTGGCCCCCGCCGGCGAAGGTGCCGTCGGAAACCGACTCGATGGCCGAGGCGTAGTACGGACCCCAGTTCCAGATGGCCGAGGCCAGGTAGGCGTTGGGGGCGAACTCGCTCATGTCGGAGTTGTAGGAGATCCAGCGGGCGCAGGCGGCCTCGGCGCGCTCGCCGGCGGCCGTGGAGTCCTGGTGCATCGCAATCACGTCGGCGCCATTGTCGAGAAGGCCCTGAGCGGTGTCGCCCTCGACCGCAGGGTCGAACCAGGTGGACGTCCAGCTGACCGTGACCGTGGCATCGGGGTTGCTCTCCTGCACGCCGAGGGTGAAGGCGTTGATCCCGCGGATCACCTCGGGAATCGGGAACGCCGCGACATAGCCGATGTTGCCCGACTCGCTCGCAGCGCCGGCGGCGATGCCGGTGAGGTAGCGAGCCTGGTAGATGCGCCCGAAGTAGTTGGCGAAGTTGGTGTCGTTGGCCTTGAAGCCGGTGGCGTGGAAGAACGCAACGTCGGGGAACTCGCCGGAGAGAGTTTCCATGGCATCCATGTAGCCGAACGAGGTGGCGAAGATCGCGTTGGCGCCGTCGGCGATGAAGTCGCGGACTGCCTGCTCGAACTCCGGGCTGCCTTCAGCAATGTTGTTGATCGTCAACGTCTTGGCGCCCGTGGCGGCCTCGGCTTGCAGACGACCTTGGTCGTGGGCCCAGGTCCAGCCGGCGTCGCCAGGCTCGCCGATGTAGATGAACGCTGCGGTGACGTCGGAAGCGTCGCCGCCAGTGGTGTCGCCGCCGACGCTGACCGGAGCAGCCACCGTGCCGGTGCGTTCGCAGTCGTCGCTGCCGGAGCCCTCACCGTCGTCGGGAGTGGTGTCGTCGACACCCTCGGGTGAGGTGTCGGTCGAATCATCGTCGCCGCACGCGGCGGCGATGAGTGTGAAGCCGAGCAGGACGGCAAGGACGAGCAGTAGTCGTCGTTTCATGGGTGGTTCCCCTCCAAGGTGAATTCGTCCGGCAACTTACGTGATACACCTGGCGTGTCAACCTGTCGGGCCGAAAATTTCACACCACGGAAACGCATGACTGAGACCCTTTCGATCGATCGGCTCGGCGAGGCGCTCGAGTGTTCACCGGGGGAGGTCGTGTCGCTGGTCGGCGGCGGGGGGAAGACAACCGCGCTGTTCGCTCTCGGTCGCCAACTGGATGGTCGAGTGATCCTGTCCACCACGACGAAGATGGGAAGCGATCGCACAGGAGGTATGACGCCTGCGGTCGGCCCGACCATGCCCGAACTCGTCGCCGCGCTGGAACGCGACCGCGTCGTGCTGACATGGAAGGGGATCGACGATCATCGAGCTCTCGGCTTCTCCGCAGAGGAATGTGGGGCCTTCAGTGAGGTCGCTGACTTCGTGGTTCTGGAAGCCGACGGTTCGCGTCGTAAGCCGTTCAAGGCGCCGGCCGCCCACGAGCCGGTGGTTCCGCGGGCCACCACGCTGCTCGTCGCGTGCGTCGGCGCTGCAGCGTTCGGCGCGCCGATCCGGCAGGCATGCCACCGTCCGGAGCTTGTCGCCCAGCTCGCCGGCTGCGCAGCGGACGACCAGCTGACACCGCGGCGGCTCGCGCAGGTGCTCGTGAGCGACAACGGTTCGCGCAAGCACTGCCCGCCGGCGGCTCGATTCGTCGTTCTGCTGAACCAGGTCAGCGAGGTACACGAGGAGTTCGTCGCCGAACTGTCGCTCGCCTTGGGAGAGGACGTGCCCGTGGTCGCCGTCGCCGCGTTCGTGCCGGAGGACTCCCCGGAGGCCTGACGGGTTCAGCCGCGGGGCGGCTGCCGGTCGCGGAAGAAGAACTCCTCGGCGTTGGTCCGTAGGAAGCGCTCGAGCACTCCGTCGCGAAGGTCGAGTTGTTCGGCCTCGCTGATCACTCGCTTCATCGGCAGCACAGGGTGATCGCTGGCGAACATCACCTTGTTCTTTCCTCGCGTGTTCATGAAGTGCACGAACTCGTCGGGGAAGTGCCGGGGTGAGTAGGCCGACGTCATGATCGAGAGGTTGGCGTACTTGATCATCAGTCGCATCGCGGTGCCCCACCAGGGGTCGGCACCATGGGCCATGCAGATGCGTAGCTCGGGGAAGCGATAACAGACGCGGTCGAGATGGATCGGGTCCTGGCATTCGCCGGGCACCGGGGGACCGGGCAAGCCGGTGTTGATCGAGAGCGGCATGTCCATCTCGACGCACTTCGCGTAGAGCGGGTAGTAGAGGGCATCGCTCGGCGGGATGTCGATATCGAACGGGACCACGCGGGCCATCGCCACGGGGTACTCGGCGGCCAGGTCTTCGAGGCGCCACAGTTCTCGCATCAGCTTCTGGGGGCGTACATAGGCGGCAAGGGCGAATCGGTCCGGGCGCTCGGTGACGAACTCGAGGACCCGTGGTTCGGGATTCCGCACACTCGTGGAGATGACGGCCTTCTCAACGCCGGCTTCGTCCATCTGGGCGATGGTCTCGTCGATCGTCAACGACGTGAAGAAGTCGTCGCCGCCCTTGAAGTAGTCCTCCTTCACCCGTTGGAGGTACTCGGCTGGGATGCCGTCGCCCATGTTGACGTTGACCCAGAGGTCGATAGCCCGATGGTTCATGGCCCGAGTTCAGGGCGCGATGGCGATGAGTGTCCAATCGAGGACGTGGGCGTCGCCGTCGGCGCGGTGCGCGGTGCCTTCGGTCCGCACGGCGAACGCGCGACCCGAGCCGGCGGGAGCGACGTCGAGCAGCGTGTGTTGGAACGAAAGCAGATCGCCCTCGAAGGCCGGACCCGTGTGGTCGCAGCCGTGCCACCCGACCACTGTGGCCATGCCCGGCAGCACGCGTGAGAGCGAGGCTTGCGCCAAGCCGACCACGTGGCCGCCGTAGACCAGCCGCTGCGGGTAGGGCGACTTCTCGGCGTCGCGATGGATCATGGCGAGGTTGTGGGTGAGACGCACCATTCCGGTGGCGCCGTCGATGACGTCGCGCATCGGGTCGGCGATCGTGTCGCCGGGGGCCCAGGTCGTGGGGGAGCCGAGGGCGCCGAGGTTCCAGTGGGCCGGGACGAGTGCGGCGTAGGCGTGGAGATCGAGTTCACCGCCGCTCCCGAGATCGTCGGCATGGCCCGGGGCCGCTGCATGATCGGCCTGGGGGAGCATCGGACACCGCTGGTAGTCGACCGCGGGTTCCCCGTCGGCAGTGGTGACGATGTCGACGAGCACCTTGCCGCGCCGATCGCGGCCCTCCTTGTGAGAGCCGTCGGACAGGGCGGCGACGGTGACGACTGTCCCGACGGATTGACCGATGGCGACCGGACTCACCAGGCGGACGTCTCGGTAGAAGAGGTTGGCGATGGCCCGCCGGCTGATCGTGGTGCTCTGCCCGATCGACAGCTGCATGACAAGACCGGGGCTGGCCAGTCGGCCGGGCGACCCCGTGACCGCTTCGTAGACCGCAGCGTCGAGCGCCATCGGAAGACGTTCGCCGACCCACGACTGGTAGAGCGCCGCCATGCCGTCGTCGATCGTGATCGAGGGTTGCCGCGGCAACTCGTCGCCCACACTGAGCTGGTCGTAGAAGGGTCCATCGAGCGGAATCACGGGGCTGAGTGTAGAAGCGATGATTGGCGCCACGTCGAGGATCTCGGCTTGGATGGACGACAGCAGCTCGTCCTGAGGGGGACAGACATGCACCGAAACGTTTTTTCTGCCGTCGTGATCACAATCGCGATGCTGGCTGCCGCGTGCGGCGACGACAGCGAGTCGTCGTCCACTGACGACAGCACGACCACCACAGCCGCGGAGTCGACGACGACCGCCGAGCCGGCGCCGACGACGACCGCGGCAACAACCACCACAGCTGCACCGACGCCCGTCGGTGTCGAGATGGTGTCGTATCCGTTCTGGGAGAACGACGTCGCCGTCGAGGCGACCGAGGCGCTCGACGATCTGGCCGCCGCCTACGCGGCTGGTCTCGACTCGGGTCAGGAGCCGGAGATGGAGCGATTCCTCTTCGGTGACCTCGCCGTCGGGGTATTCGACGAGGTGTTCGAGGGCACGATACCGGAGCGGCGTCAGGAATTGATGTGGATGATGTGGGTGTCGGGCTATTTCGGCGGCCGTTGGTTGCGCGGCGAGATCGCCGATGCGCAACCCGAGGCACCGTTGGTCGGCTTCTCGCAGACGCCCACCGAGGACTCGTTCAGCGGCACCATGGGCCGGGCCGCAGCTCGGCTCGCTGCGCTTGAAGGGGATGACACCGAGGTTCTCGCCGCCGCCCGTGCGGCCTTGTTCGATCGTCCTTCGGAGGAGGAAGGCGGCGACCCGATCCGGGGTCTGGCTGACAACTTCGGATACAACCGCGGCTACCTCGAAGAGATCCTCGCGACACCGCCTGAGGGCGTCGAGGCATCGCCCCAGTTTCAGGTGAACTGCGGCGGCCTGTTCGATTGCGTCTACACGACCCCCAAGCTCGCAGTGCTCGAAGAACTCGGCGGGTTCCAGGCGTTGATCAACAGCGAGGAACCGCCCGATGCTGAGCTCGTGGCCGAGCTTCTGCCCGTCCAGGAGGCTGCGATTCCGCGAGGAGTGAGCGTGTGGAGCGGCGGTCTCTCCGTGCAGGGGTTCTCGCAGGAGAGCTACGACCAGCTGCTCGATGTGAGCTCGTCGTTCCTCGAGACGGTGCAGGCCGCAGCCCTCATCAACTCCCGAGCTGTCGCCGACGAGGATGTCGCTGCAGCGCAGACCGGGCTCGTTGCCGAGGCCGTGATGATCGTCTGGCTCGAGGCCTACCGGGCCGGTCTCACATTCGGCGACGGTGTCATCGAGCTGCCGGCCTTCTCCTAACCGCCCACGTGAGTGACTTGCGTGATCGCGTCATCCTGATCACCGGCGCGACGAAGGGCATCGGTCTCGGCTTGGCCCGTCATCTCGGCGGGCTCGGCGCTCGGGTGCTCATCACCGGCCGGAGAGACGAGCGCGTCGCGGCCGCTTCTGGCGAACTGGACGGCCTCGGCGTCGAGCACTTGGCCGTGGTGGCCGACGTGTCCGATCGCGAAGCGATGTTGGCCGTTGTTGCCGAGGCGGTCGAAAGATGGGGTCGCATCGACGGCCTCGTCGCCAATGCCCAGAGCTTCCGGCCCGTCACCCCGTTGGCCGACGTCTCCGCTGCCGACATGGACCTGCTCTTCGACACCGGTCCCAAGGGCACGCTGTGGTCGATGCAGGCGGTGGTGCCTCACATGACGTCGGCCGGCTGGGGGCGCATCGTCACGATGGGGACGTCGATGGGGCTTACCGGAGCGGCCGGCTACGGCCCCTACGCCGCGTCGAACGAGGCCATTCGATCCTTGACTCGGACCGCTGCCAACGAGTGGGGCCGCGATGGCATCACGGTCAACTGCGTGCTGCCTGCCTCCGCCGCGCACCGACTCGATCCCGAGTCCAGCCCGGAACGCAAGGCGGCCTTCGCCGCGATGTACGAGAACCACCCGATCGGTCGCGACGGCGATCCAGAGCTCGACATCGCGCCGCTGGTGGCGTTCCTGCTGTCGGATGGCAGTCGGTACGTCACCGGGCAGACCATCGGCGCCGACGGTGGCGGGATCATGCGCGCCTGAATCCTCGTGTCAGCGTTGATCGTGAGGCGGGCGACGGCTGGCCATACGGGTGTTCGACTGCAGGCAGATGCCCGAGATGCTCGATGCCTCATCGGACGCGAGCCACGTCACCGTCGCCGCAACCTCTGCTGGTTGGGTGAGGCGGGCGAGCTTGAGGTCGGCCGTGTGGGCGTCGGTGCCGCCGGGTTGCTGGTCGAGGTAGGCGAGCAGTGGGGCGGTGGCCGTTGGCCCCGGCGTCACCGAGTTCGCCCGGATTCCCTCGTCGCCGTATTCGGTTGCCACTGTTTCCATCAGTGAGATGACGCCCGCCTTCGCGGCGGCGTAGGCCCCGAGTCCGTACTGCCCGCCGATGCCTGCCCCCGACGACATGCTCACGATGCTGCCGCCACCGTTCGCCAGCATGTGGGGAATCACCGCGCTCGTGGCGAAGAAGCATGTGTCGAGCGTGGTGCGCTGCTGGAGACGCCACTCTGCCTCGGTGATGTCACCGATGCGGCCCGGCCGCGAGACACCGACATTGTTGTAGAGCACGTCGATCCGGCCGTGCGCTCGCGCCGCCTCGTTCACCCATGTCGCTACGAACTTCGGGTCGGAGGCATCGCCGGCCATGCCGGTGCCTCCGGTTTCTTCCACGACGATGGCCAGCGCGTCACCATCGATGTCGTTGAGCCAGAGCACCGCTCCCTCGGCTGAGAATCGCCGAGCGACTGCGGCGCCGATCCCGGCGCCCGCTCCCGTGATCAAACAGACCTTGTCGTGAAGCAGCCGGGGCCGAGAGTCGCCCAGGGTCACGGGAGCTTCGTGGAGGCGGCCAGCTCTGCGGCGCCGGTCGCCATGCTCAAGACCACATCGCCGAAGCTCGCCATCTTCGGGTTGTCGGCGCCGCCCTTCACATAGCGGGCGTAGCCGCCTTCGAGCACGATCGCCATCTTGAAGCGGGCGAGGATGACGTAGTAGTCGATCTCGTCGACGTCGCGGCCCGAGACTGTCGAGTAGCGCTCGAGAAGATCGGCCTTGTCAGGCATGCCGGTGTAGTCGACATAGCCCGAACGGCTGCGGTCATCGGCCGCGTCGGGCCATCCCATCACGACCCAAGCGAGATCGAGCAGCGGGTCGCCCACGGTGCCCATCTCCCAATCGACGATCGCTGCCATTCGCGCCGGAGCGCCGTGGTGGAACATCACGTTGGCGAACTGGTAGTCGCCGTGCATGATCCCCGGCTCGTAGCTGCGGGGGCGACGGTCGCGCAGCCATGCGGCGGCTTCCTCGAGTCCGGGCAGCTCTCGGAACGAGAACGCATCGAGATGCGACATCCATCGGTCGACCTGGCGGTCGTGGAAGCCGTCGGGGCGGCCGAGGCCCTCGAGTCCGCGGGCTTTCCAGTCCACCTTCGACAGCTCGGCGATTGCGTCGACCAGTTCGTAGGCAAGCGAGGGCCGCAGGCTCATGTCTGAGAAGAACGGCTCGGGCCACTCTGGCTCACTGATCGGCGACCAGCCGTCGATGAACTCCATCAGGTAGAAGGTGCTCCCGAGGATCGAAGTGTCTTCACACACACCCCAGGCCTTGCAGTGCGGCACGGGAGTGTCGTTGAGCGCGTCGATGATCCGGTACTCGCGCAGCATCGTCTCGTTGCGACCCTTGGGCACGACCCGCGGCGGACGCCGCAGAGCCCAACGGTTGTCGCCCCGCGTGACCTCGAAGATCTCGTTGGATGCGCCGCCGGAGATGAACCTCGACGAGAGCGTCTCGCCCGCTCCCGGAAGCCCTTGCTCGTCCATCCACGCGCCGAGCGCGTCGGGGTCGATCAACCCTCGAGTGCGTTCTTCCTCGTCGACTTCTTCGTTGCCGTCTTCAGCCATTGCTTGTTCAGCCCCTGCTTGTTCAGCCATTGCTTGATCCTTGCTGATCGCCCGACAAGATGTCAGGTCCGGTTGTGGTCACTGCGACCACGTCTCGTCGTTCGCCGTCGGTCACGCTCACGACCATGCCTGCTTCCAACACCTCGTTGCGCCCGAGCGAGGCGTTGATGACCGGCTGCTCGAACCCCATGCCGAGTCCGCGAACGAGCCACTCGCCGGTTGCGGCCGCGGCCAGGTCGTGATGGGTCGCTCCTGCACGACACGCGGCGGCAAGTCCGCTGTCTCCCAGCCGGCGTCCGCCCGCGAAGCGCCCGCCAAGGCCGCCTTCGTAGCCGTCGACAATCACACCGACGTCCACCGTGTAGCCGTCGGGAAGTCGGCGAGCGACCGGAGCCGATGACGGGATCGTCACTCCTCGAGCAGCGATGGCTTCGATGACTGCGCCCACCCCTGCAGCCGGGTCGGCGAGAAATGCCTCGACCCCGGCGCTGGCGACACTGCACGCCCGCGAGATCAGCTCGATTTCTTCGTCGAACTTGTGGCGTCGTGCCGCGCTCATCACGTCGTCGGCCGGCACGACCTCGGCAGCGGGAGCAAACCGGGCGGCGGCTCGAGCGAACGACGGCGACACCTCGTCGACGCCGATGCGTCGGGCGTCGGCCAGACCTTCGACCCCGGCCATGTTGGCGGCCATGACACGTGGGTTCCATGTCGCCGGGTACAGATCGTCGATCGACATCGTGGACGGCAGACCGGCGTCCCAACTCGACAGCACGTGGGTGCGTCGGGTGGAGCGGATCACCACACAGCCCGCCCCGAAAGGCCGAGTGCCGGCGGTCCAGAGTCGGTGCATGCCGCTCGCATAGTTGGCGTTGTCCTGGCGACCCAGCACGAGCGCGTCGAGATCGGCGTCGGCCATGGCCGCGAACACGCGGTCTCGGCGGGCGGTGAGCAGCGCGTCGGTGGTTGCGCTCACGGCGCCTCGTAGGGGAGGTACCCCGGGCGGCCGGTGAGGAGTCGGCAACCATCGGCTGTGACCACAGCGATCTCCTCGGCGCGATAGCTCGCCACGCCGTCCTCCCAGACCACGGGTTCGAGGACGAGGATCATCCCTTCGAGCAGCTCGAAGCCTTCGTCGAACTCGGCGCCGAGATCCGAGCCCACCATGGGCATCTCGGCACTGGACAGCCCCACGGCATGGGCGACATAGAAATGCGGGAGCCACGGCGGGGTTCCACCGTTGGCATCGATGGCAGCCCGGCCGACGTCGGCGAGCGTTGCCCCGGGGCGGATACTGGCGATCGTTGCCGTCATGATCGACTTCCATCGATCGAAGCAGGCGCGCTCTTCGGCACTGGGATCGCGGCCCACCATCCAGGTGCGTCCGTAGTCGGACGCATAGCCCTCGTAGCCGTGGCCGCTGTCGACCCAGACCAGGTCGCCTTCGGCAAAGGTCGGGTCTTCGATTCCGGTCGGGAATGCAGCCGCGCCGAGGTTGCTCCGGACGTCGTCGGCGAGTCGGCGGGGCATCACCTGAAAGATTGGATCGATCTCATTGTGGTCACTGTCGAGGCGACGGAATTCAGCAAGCAATGCGCCGGCAACTTCGGATCGACGGGCGCCGGGCACGCAGCGCGCCCGGGCGACGTCCATCGCCTGCTCGTTGATGATTTGCGCGCGCTCGATGCAGGCCACCTCGTCGGCGGTCTTGCAGAGTCGGGCCGGCCCGAGCACCCGCGTCGCATCGATCAACTCCGCGCCTCGCAGGATCTCGGCGCGGTCCATGGCGCCGGTGATCGCGTCGACGGCGATCCTCTTCCCGTCGAGGTCGCCGATCGCATCCTCGATGGCCCGGCGCACTCGAGGCATGTCGTCGTCGAGTTCGGGCCAGAGCGCGGCGCCGTCCACGGCCTCGAGCTGTTGCGCGGCGCTGGTGGGCGACAGGTGGGCATG
>CALKOE010000307.1 GCA_938091985.1 uncultured Acidimicrobiales bacterium
GACGAGGTCGCTGGTGGGCACACATGCCACCCGTTGCCACTCGAACCCGCTGGCGAAGAACCGACCCCGTTCGTCGGGATAGGTCCACCAATGGGCGCCGTATTCCGCGCCGTCGTCGTCTCGGGCTCGAGTGGCCCGGGCATCGTCGACCCATTCACGGCTGAGTAGCTGCCGGCCGTCCCATTCGCCGCCGCGGAGGTAGAGCAGACCGAACCGGGCCCAGTCCCGAGCGGTCGCGTAGAGGTAGCTGGATCCGATGAAGTCGCCTGAGTCGGCAAAGCGGGGGTCGGCGGAGTGCATCCCGATCGGCGCGAACAGGTGCTCGTGCATCCACGCTCGGCCTTCGTCGCCTCGGCCGATGATGTCGCCGACGATGCGAGCGACGATGTTCGACGTGCCGCTCGAGTAGTTGAAGGCGGTGCCCGGCGGGTGGGCGAGCGGCCGGGCGGCGGTGTAGGCGGCCGGGTCTGCGGTGCCTTCGCCGAACAACATGTCGATGCAGTGTGACCACGCGGCTTTGCCGCCGTCTTCGGGGATTTTGTAGGCCTCGTTGAAGTCCAGGCCGTCGGCCATGCGCAGGAGGTGGCGCAGGGTGATCTCGTGACGAGGGTCGGCGGGGTCTTCCCACTCGGGCACGGCGGCCCGGGCTTCCGGGTCGAGGCGACCCTGGTCGACGAGCAGTCCCACCAGCGCGTGGGTGATGGACTTCGCCATCGACCATGACAGCAGGGGTGAGGTTGCGTCCATGCCCGATCCGTAGCGCTCGGCCACGATGCGCCCCGACTTCACGACGATCGTCGCGAACGATTGACCGAAGCCTGGATCGGGGTCGGTTCCGAAGGCTCTCTCGAGCAGCGCGTCGAGCGCACCGGGGTCGACCCCGGCGGGCAGTGGGCCGGTGGGCCACTCGGTGGTCGGCCACGGC
This sequence comes from uncultured Acidimicrobiales bacterium, assembly GCA_938091985.1. Lineage (GTDB taxonomy): Bacteria > Actinomycetota > Acidimicrobiia > Acidimicrobiales > Aldehydirespiratoraceae > JAJRXC01. The sequence continues at coordinate 926 of CALKOE010000307.1, forward strand.
ACATCGGCGGGCTGCGGCGGCAATGGGTGGAGCGCCGCCGGCGGATCGAGAATCGGCATGAGCCGACGCTACGCGACGGGGCCGCTCAGTTGCTCGGGAGCAACGAACTGTCGTCGGGGACCATGGTCAGCCTCGGTGCCAGACCGGACCGTTGGGGGTGTCTTCCACGACGATTCCACGTGTGGTCAGCTCGTCTCGCAGACGGTCGGCCTCGGCGAAGTCTTTGGCCTCGCGGGCGGCGGTGCGGGCGGCGACCAGCGCGTCGATCTCGGCATCGTCGTCGGCATCGCCCGTGGAGTCGACGCCGATGGTGATGCCGAGCGCCCCGGCCAGATTGAGCGCCGTGGCGACGAGCATGGCGGCTTCGGGCTCACTGTCGTCGAGGGCCGCGTTGGCGCGGCGGACGGTTTCGAAGATCGTGGCCACGCCCTCGGGCGTACCCATGTCGTCGTCCATGACCTTGCGAAACGCATCGACCGCGACGGCATCGAGTTCGACGCCGTCGGTCTGGACTCCGGCACCTTCGGCCTTGCGGGCCATGGCATCGAGGCGTTCGACTCCGCTGCGGGCCTGGGCCATCACGTCGGTGTTGATCTCCATCGTCTTGCGGTAGTGGGTCTGCAGGAGCAGCAGCCGCAAGGCACGTGCATTGAGCGGATGCTCGTCGAGGAGGTCCTGCACGGTCGTGAAGTTGTTGAGCGACTTCGACATCTTCTCGCCACCGATGTTGAGCATCGCGTTGTGCATCCAGTGACGAGCGAAGTCGCGGCCTGCGGCGATTGCTTCGGCTCGTTCGTTGGTGTGATGGGGGAACACCAAGTCGGTGCCTCCACCATGGAGGTCGAAGCCATCGCCGAGCACGTCGAGGCTCATCGCCACGCACTCGATGTGCCAGCCAGGGCGACCATCGCCCCATGGGGAGGGCCAGGTGGGCTCGCCGGGCTTCGCGGCCTTCCACAGCGCGAAGTCGAGCGGGTCTTCCTTGTTGTCGTCGACCTCGATGCGAGCGCCGGCGCCTTCACGGAGTTCGTCGAGGGTGCGATGAACGAGTCCGCCATAGTCCTCGACTGAATGCACCCGCAGGTAGACGCCTGAGTCGTTGGCGTAGGCGCTGTCGTTGTCGATCAGCGTCTGGATGAACGCCACCATCTCATCGACGTATTCGGTTGCGTGGGGGCGATCGTGGGGCCGAAGAATGCCGAGTGCGTCGAAGATCGCCTCGTCGTAGATCACCTTCCACTTCGTGGCGATCTCGGGTTCGGTCGAACCCTCGCGAGTGGCTCGGGCGATGATGTTGTCGTCGATGTCGGTGACGTTGGCGACGTGGTGAACGTCGAGACCTGTCCACTCGAGGTAGCGGCGGATGATGTCGTAGGTGAGGGCCTGACGAGCGTGGCCCAGGTGTGGGTGGTCGTAGACCGTCGGGCCGCACGCGTAGAGCGAGACCTTGCCTTCATCACGGAGTTGAAGGGGGCGGATCTCTCCGCTGAGGGTGTCGTAGAGGCGAATCATGCGAGTGGTGCGGAGGGACGATCGAGGCGAATGCCCACGAGGGCGCCGAGTTCGGCCAACACCGTAGAGGCCGTCGTGTCGTCGCCCCCAGCGTTTATTGCGTGGGCGAGATCGATGAGCGCCGCTCGGGCGCCAGGTGCGTCGAGGTCGTCATCGAGCGCGGCGCGGACGCGTGCTGCATACGGTGCCGGGTCGGGGCCGCGATCGGCCGCCGCGGCGGTGAGAAG
>CALKOE010000308.1 GCA_938091985.1 uncultured Acidimicrobiales bacterium
TGTGAGCGAACTCATGGAGTGGAACGATCTCGACGATGCCGACCGGATCTTTGCCGGGGCGACGCTGATCGTCTCCGCACCAGACAGCGGCCCCTCGAGGCCGGCGGCCGCAACCGGCGCTCACATCGTGACCGCGGGCGACACACTCTCCGCAATCGCGTCTCGATTCGGCACGTCAGTCGCCGAGCTCGTGGCCAACAACGATCTCGACAACCCCGATCGCATCTACGTCGGCCAGTCGATCGCAGTGACAGCCACGCCGACCACGACCACCACAGCCGCCCCGGCCAGGACGCACACCGTCGTGGCGGGCGACACGTTGAGCACCATTGCCGCGAGCTACGGCGTGAAGACCGGTGTCCTCGCGGCTGACAACGGAATCGCCAACCCGGACCGCATCGTGATCGGCATGGTGCTCACCATCGGCGAACCTGCCGAGGAACGGCCCACGACGCCCACCACAGTCCCGACCACCACGACCGCTCCTCCGAGCAGCGTGCCGCCCACCACCACCGCTCCGGGCACGGTGCGCTCAGCCGACGAAGTCCTACTCGTCCCGATGTTCGCCCAGTGGGCCGGTGTCTACAACGTGCCCCAGGACCTGCTCGAGGCAATCGCGTGGAAGGAGTCGACATGGCGCCCCGCTGCAGTTGGCCCCAACGGTCATCTCGGCATCATGCAGCTCAGTCCCGACACCGTCAGCCTGATCGAGGGCGGACTGCTCGGGCGCGACATGGACCCGTTGAACGCCAGCGACGGCATCCAAATGGGAGCCCGATACCTCCGTTACCTGTTGGACCGCACCGACAGCGAGCGGGAAGCAACAGCCGCATGGTTGCAAGGCCTCCACAGCGTGCAGAGTGGCGGCATCAGCACGTCGGGTGCTCGCTATTCGGACTCGATCGAGGAAATCCGCCGCCAACGGGCCTGAAACAGGCATGATCCCCCTGTTGATTGCAACAAATCCGGCATCGACGTTGCGGTATCGCCCGCAGTGTCTATGATCCGCCGCAACATCTGAGGCGCAGGAAACCATGGCTGACGAAGATCCCCCTGAAGAAGAACTCGAAGAACCGGCGGTCGACGACGCCGAAATCGACGGCGACGAGGAGGTCGACGACGGCGAAGACGAGTTCGTCGCAGACGACGACGTTGTCGTTGTCGACGCGGTCGATGACGACGAGGAAGATGACGACGACGACGTCGCCACTCCCGCACGCCCTGCCGATGACGACGACGATGAAGACGAAGATGACGTCGAGGCCGACCTCGACGCGATTCTGAAGGACCGCATCGCCGCCGGCGACGACGAAGACGAAGAGGACGACGAGGACGAAGGCAAGCCGCCGAAGCCCCCGCCGACACCTCCCGGCGACGCCGAGCCGGTCGTCGCTCGCCAGGAGAACGAATTCTCCTGTCCGAACTGCTTCCTGCTGGTCAACAGCGCCGCCGTGATCGACAACGAGTGCCCGCACTGCGGAGGGCCGGTCGAAGTCCCGTGACCGAGGAAGAGCGCCTCAGCGATCAGGTGTTGGACATCTTCGTCTACGCCCCGATCGGTCTGGCGCTCGAGGCCCGGGAGCTGATTCCCAAGCTGGCCGATCGCGGACGCGGTCAGGTCGCGCTCACCCGGCTCGCGGGGAAGGTCGCCGGTCAACGTGGCCAGGGCGAGGCCCGCAAGTTCCTCGATCAACTCATCGAGACCGTCGGCACGGTTCTTGCTGGTGAAGCGGGCGACCCGCCCATCACCGACGAAGCGCTCCTGGATCTCACCGATGACGCTCACGACCTGCCGATCGCCGACTACGACGGCCTCAGCGCCCCTCAGCTGCTCCCGTTCCTGCCACCGCTGAACAGCGACGAACTCGACACCGTGCTGCGCTACGAGCAGTCACACCGCAGTCGGGCAACGGTGATCAACCGCATCCGCCAGCTCCAGAGCTGATCATCATGGATGTCACCGCTCGACCGGCCGGTCCGGACCAGCTCGAGATCGTTGCGGCGCTGAGTCGCGCCGGCACAGCTGAGCTGCGACCCAACCGGGGTGGCGAGATCTGGAGCCAGTGGGAAGCTCGGCCTGAACCGATCGAAGCAGCGTTGACGGATCTCCTCACACGCGACGACGCGGAGATCCTCGTCGGCCTCATCGACGACGCAGTGGTGGGCTACGCCATCGTGATCGAGCATCGACTCCACGACGGCCGTTTGGTCGGGCATCTCACGGATCTCTACGTGATGGCCGAAGCCCGTGGCGTCGGCGTTGGCGAAGAACTCATGGAGCAGTGCATCGGCTGGTGCCACAGCCACGGCTGTGTCGGCATCGATTCCATCGCCCTGCCCGGCGATCGTGCGACCAAGAACTTCTTCGAGACGTTCGGCCTCGTCGCCAGAGCGCTCCGCGTCCACCGCTCGCTGTAGCAGCTGCCCGTGGGCGGGCAGCGGCAGCTGAGTCGCTTGGTCTAGCGACCCTTCCAGTTGGGCTCACGCTTCTCGATGAAGGCCTTGGGGCCCTCGGCGAAGTCTTCCGTGCTGCTGAGCGCCATCATGGCCTGCCCTGCGGCCTTCATACCTTCGCGATCGGTCTGATTCGGCGCGTCGAGAATGAGCTGCCGACTTGCACGCACCGCAAGCGGCGCATTGGCAGCGATCCGAGACGCCAGCGACTGTGCGCATTGCACCGCGGACCCTGGTTCGCAGACATCGTTGATCATGCCGAAGTGGTATGCCCGGTCGGCATCGAGTGTGTCGCCAGTGACGGCAAGCTCCATGGCAATGGCCGGAGGGAGCACCCGGGGAAGACGCACGAGCCCGCCGGCCGCAGCCACGAGCGAACGCTTCACTTCCGGTATCCCGAACTTCGATTCCGATGATGCGACGCGGAGGTCGCACGCCAGAGCGATCTCGGTGCCTCCGGCGACGGCGTGACCGTCGATGGCGGCGATCAACGGCTTCGTTCGCTCTCGTGTGACGATGCCGCCGAAGCCGCCTCGCTTCGTGGCTAGCGAACCGCCGTTGCCAGCAGCGATCTCCTTGAGATCGGCGCCGGCACAGAAGACGGGGCCCTCGTGGGTGAGAATCCCGACCCAGAGGTCGTCGTCGTCTTCGAGGCGATCAATCGCGCCTTCGATGGCCTCGGCCATCGCACCGTTGATCGCGTTGCGGGCCTCGAC
>CALKOE010000309.1 GCA_938091985.1 uncultured Acidimicrobiales bacterium
CCTGATCGCCGGGGCGCTCTCTGCGCTTGCGACCGATGCCGGCGAAGGCGAAGACCGTGCCGTGCTCGCTCGGTTCTTCGGCGCCAACCGCATGGCCCGCGTTCCCGGAATGGTCGCCGGTGTCATCGAGCTCGGCCCGGAACTCGTCGCCGGCCGTCGCCTGCTCGACTCCTGACCCTTCGAGGGTTTCGCAGAGTTACGGAAGCGTCGGCGGCCGAATAGGGTTTCGGTTGCATGATTCTCGCGTCGTTCCCCAGCCCCTCGAGTGAGGCGATCGAACTCGGCCCGCTCACGCTGCGGGCCTATGGCCTTGCCATCGCCTTCGGCGTGTTGGCCGGCGTGTGGCTGGCCCAAAAGCGCTGGGCGGCGACCGGCGGAGATCCCGACGATGTCGGCAAGGTGGCGATGTGGGCGGTCCCCGCCGGACTGATCGGCGCGCGGGTGTACCACGTGTTCACCGACTGGCGTTTCGATGAAGGATTCGCCGAGCCGTTCAAGATCTGGGAGGGCGGCCTGGGCATCCCCGGCGGAATTGCGGCAGGTGTCCTCATGGCCCTCGTGATCATCCACCGTGAGGGCCTGGACCGACGCCGGTTCCTCGACGCGGTCGTCCCCGGCGTTCCGTTGGCCCAGGCAATCGGCCGTATCGGCAATTGGTTCAACCAGGAACTCTTCGGCGGCCCCACTGATCTGCCGTGGGGTGTCGAGATCGCGCCCGAACACCGCCCGGCGGAGTATCTGAACTCCGAAGCTTTTCACCCGACATTTCTCTACGAAGCGTTGTGGAACGTCGGTCTCGTGCTGTTGCTGATCTGGATCGGCACGACGAAGAAGCTCCGCACCGGGTCGCTGCTTGCCGTCTACATCGTCGGCTATCTGATTGCCCGGCTTTGGCTCGAGACGGTGCGCATCGATCCGGCCACCGAAATCGGCGGCGTGCGAATCAACATCTGGATGAGTCTCATCGGAATCACGCTGGCCGGCGGCTGGCTGTTGCTCCGAGGCCGGCGCGACTCAAACGATTCCGGCGCTGGTGTCGAGGCGGTCGAGGTGGCTGTTACCGACGATGGCACGCCGTAGGCGATTCAGCGAGTGATGTTCGTTGAGCTGGTGCGCAGGCGCCGGCGGCGGAAACATCGTGAGATCGCGGAGGTCGTAGGCGATTGAGTAGAGACGGAGCCGGTCGAACTGTCGGGGGACATCGAACAGCTCGGGGTAGTCCTCGCGCAGCCACCAGGGAATCTCGGCGTAGTCCTCTGGGCGTGTGACGTCGACGAGGTCGTCGCCCACGTGGAGGTGGGGTAGGCAGCACATGCGCAAGAAGACGTCGAGGTCGACGTCGGCCGGTGAGGTGCGGGACCACTCGAAGTCGAGAATCGCAGTGATCGTCTCGCCGTCCCAGAGGATGTTCTCGAAGGTGAGGTCGCCGTGGACCAGGAAGTCGCTGTTGAAGGGCTCGATGGCCGGCGTCAGTTCGTAGACCATCCGCTCGACGTCGTCGATCAATCCGCGGTCGACATGGGCAAGCGAACGAGCCTGGTCGAGGGCGACGAGCAAGGACATCACCGGTGAGAGTGTCTCGCCGCGCAGCATCTGCGGCGCGTCGATGACCGGCAAGTCAGCAGGGCCGGGAGTCTGGTGCAGGCGCTTCATCTTGGCGGCAACCTGGCTGATCGCGGAACGACGCTGGTCCTGCGACATCGTCGGCCACCACTGCGCCAGAGGCTTGCCGGGGATCCGCTTGAGCACCAGATAGTCGGCGCCCATGCGTCCGCCGTAGGCGACCACCATCGGGTAGCCGATCTCGGAGGGGAGGCTCGGCCCGAGAATCGCCTCTCGGCGGAGTCGCTGGTTCGGGCGACGATTCACCCGCACGACATGGGTGGGGGTGAGCCACACCTCGTTGGTGACGCTGCTCGCCGGTTCGAGCGGAACGGTCGAGTCGAGACCGGCCTGCAAGAGCGCGTGCCGAGCGCGGGCCATGGCCATTGGATTGCGGCGTTCGTTCATGACGCTCCACGACCTCGCCACGCGGCGGCTGAATTCATGCGAGTCCATCGGCACTCTGGAGGCGGAACTGAGCGAGTGAGCGCCCAACGAACCATCGAGACGGGTCATTTGGCCCAGAAACGGGCGGAGACCAAGCGCTGGCCGCTCAGGTCTGCAGTGCGTCGGTGGAGAACACCGGCCAGGCGATGGCAGCCCATTCGCCGAACGGCTGGGTGGTGAGCGCAACCGCGGTGATGCCGGCGACGGGATCGATCCAGAGCATCGTGCCGCTCTGGCCGAAGTGCCCGAACGTCTGCGGTGAGTTATCGGCAGACGTCCAATGGGGTTGCTTCGCGCCCTTGATCTCGGGTCCGAGGCCCCATGGGTTGGGGTCTTGGCGCCCGAATCCGGGGAGCACCCCGGCCAACGTGGGGTGGTGCGCGCGGACGGCTCGCTGGAGGGTGGTCTCGTCGACCAGGAGCGGCGAGGTCCACGCCGTCGCGATCCGGAGCAGGTCGTCGACCGATGAGATCGCACCAGCGCCAGCTGACCCATCGAGGGTGGTGGCGACCAGACCAAGCGGCGTGACGATCGCCTCGGTGAGGTAGTCGGTGAACGCCATCCCCGCCCGCTGGGTGATGTGGTCGGCCAGGATGTCGTAGGCCGCCGTCGAGTAGATCCGCCGGGTGTGCGGCGCGGTCATCTGAGTGGGCTCGTCGGGGGCGATGCCCGCAGCATGGGCGAGGAGATCGGCGGCGCTCGCCCCGCCGGCCGTGATGGGCTCGTCGATGGGCAGGGTGCCCTCCTCGTGTGCGACAAGGGCCGCGAGGGCGGTGAGGAGTTTGGTCACCGACGCCAGATGAAACGGCTGGGCGGTGTCGCCGTGTCGTCGGGGCT
>CALKOE010000310.1 GCA_938091985.1 uncultured Acidimicrobiales bacterium
GCACGCTCAAGCTGCGCGCCGCGTTGGACGCCGTGGCGTCGATGCTGCGCATCAATTCGATCGTGGCCATGCCGGTGACCGCTTCGATGCGACGGATGTTGCTTCCGATCGAGCCCTCGGACACCACGCGCAACGCGCCGATGTCGCCCAGGGCGCGTACATGCGTGCCACCGCAGAGCTCGATGGAGTTCGGACCGGCTTCGAGCACGCGAACGACGTCGCCATACTTGTCGCCGAAGAACGCGATCGCGCCCAGCTTCTGCGCCTCGTCCATCGTGGTCTCGAAGTTCCGACACGACGGGTTGCTGATCACTTCGGCATTGACGAGGTCTTCGACCTGCGCGATCTGTTCGGCGGTGACCGCCTCGTAGTGGCTGAAGTCGAAGCGAAGTCGATCGGGACCGACCCACGACCCCTGCTGCTTCACGTGGTCGCCGACAACCTCACGCAACGCCCAATGGAGCAGGTGGGTGGCGGTGTGGTTGCGCTTGATAGCGGCTCGGCGTGCATCGTCGATGCTGGCAACGGCGGCCTGACCGACATCGATGGTGCCGGTGACCTCGCCGATCTCGTGGACGACCAAGCCCGGCACGCCATAGCGGGTGTCGGTGATCGTCGCTTCGCCGCTCTCGGTTCGAATCGTGCCGGTGTCGCCGATCTGTCCGCCAGATTCGGCGTAGAACGGGGTGCGATCGAGAACGAGCACAGATCCGTCGTTGTGGAGGATGACCGCGTCGGTCGCGGACTCGTCGCGACCGGTGAAGACCGTTTCGCCGTTGACATCAACCAGCGACGCAAGGCCGCCGGTGTCGCCGAGCGACGCGACCTTGCGGCCGTCCTTGGCTCGCTTCTGTTGGTCGGCCATCGCGACCTGAAACGCATCGACATCGACCTCGACCCCGCGCTCGGCGGTGATCTCTTGGGTGACCTCCAGCGGGAAGCCGTAGGTGTCGTGAAGAAGAAACGCAGTGTCGCCCGGAAGCGGTTCACCGGGAGCCAGGGCATCGATCTGTTCGTCGAGAATCGCCTGACCGGTGCGGAGGGTTTCGCGGAAACGGGTTTCTTCGCGATCGATCACGTCACGGATGAAGGAATGGTTCTCGACCAGGTCGGGATAGTCGGGGCCCATCACCTCGACGACCGCATCGACCATGCCCCCCATGACCGGAGTTTCGACTCCGAGCAGGTACGCGTGACGAACGGCGCGGCGAAGAATCCGCCGCAGCACGTAGCCGCGGGCTTCGTTGGACGGGAAGACACCATCGCTCACCAGCATCGATGTGCTTCGAGCGTGGTCGGCAAGGATCCGAAGTGAGACGAGCTGCTCCGGTTCCGCAGTGGCCGGATCGACGCCGGTCAGAGCAGCAGCGGCGGACTGCAGCGCAAAGAGTTCGTCGGTGTCCCACACCGATTCGACGCCCTGCAGGACGGAGACGAGGCGTTCGAGGCCCATCCCGGTGTCGATCGATGGGTTGGGGAGGTCGGTGCGTGACCCGTCGGTCCCCTGGTCGTATTGCATGAAGACCAGGTTCCAGAACTCGATGAAACGGTCTTCGTCACCGTGGGCGGGTCCGCCGCCTTCGCCGAACTCCGGGCCCTTGTCCCAGAAGATCTCCGATGACGGGCCACACGGGCCGGTGTCGCCGGCCTGCCAGAAATTGTCTTTGTCGAGGCGCTGGATGCGTTCGGCTGGGACACCGATGTCGTTCTCCCAGATCCCGGCGGCCTCGTCGTCGGAAATGTGGACGGTGACCCAGATTCGTTCGGGGTCGAGCCCCAGAACGCGCGTGGAGAACTCCCAGGCCCACTCGATGGCCTCAGCCTTGAAGTAGTCGCCGAAGCTGAAGTTGCCGAGCATCTCGAAGAACGTGAGATGGCGAAGGGTGCGTCCGATCTCATCGAGATCGTTGTGTTTGCCACCCGCTCGCACACACTTCTGAATGGAGACAGCACGCTCGAACGGCGCCGGTTCTTCTCCAGTGAAGTAGGTCTTGAACGGCACCATGCCGGCGACGGTGAAGAGCAACGTCGGGTCGTGCGGAATCAGGCTCGCGGAGGGCTGATTCGTATGTCCGCGCTCGACGAAGAAGTCAGTGAACGCTTTGCGTACCTCGTTGGCCTTCATGAGTTGAGCACTCTACCGCCGCAGCCCCATCCGGACCCCGCTGATTCCAGCGGCCGGCCACCTCGCGGCGAGCCGGACGGTCAGTGACGCAGGCGAGAAGGTCGATGCTGGCGAGGGTTCTTGCGGGCGCCGGGATCCGGCGCGAACTCGGCCTTCAACTCTTCTTCGCGGGCCCGCATGGCATCGGCACCCTCAGCCGCGGCCTCACGGAGGTCGACCACCACGTCGCGAGCCTTGTCGGCCACTTGGCGACCGCGAACCGCAGCGTCCTGGCGAATCTGCTCGGGCGTGTAGTGCTCCACCGCACGGCGAACACGTCGCTGGACGTAGATCGAACTGCTGATGCCGGCCGCGTAGCCGACCCCAGACCAGAAGATGCGTTTCACTTGGCTCGTCCTCCCACGTCGATCGCTCGCCGTCGCGGCTTGCTACTGCGCATGCGCCACGTGGCCCGCCCGGCCCCGGCAACAAGCGAAGCCGTCTTGATCAGCGGCGGAGCGACTGCCTTGTACGCGAGACGCGAGGCAACATCGGCTGTTGTCGAGATCCGTTCGGCCTTGTCGAGTACCGCATCGACTCGCTCGAGCTCGTCACCTGCCTTCGAGACAGTGGATTGCAGGTCGTGAACCAATGGCAACGTGGCGCCGCGGAGGTCGTCGACCGTCGCACGGAGCTCACGCAGGGTGCGCACGAGCGCCTGCACCGCGAGCACCATCACCACCACGACGGCGAGGCAGACCACCGACACGATCACGGCGGCGAGGTCGGCGGCAGACATGCTCCAGTGAACCTCTCGCCCTCGACCGGCGGGGGGATGGTCGAGGGTCAGTCGTCTCGGCCCGGCCAGCGTTTGGCGAGTTCACCCTCGTGGCCATAGGGCGACGGCTCGTAGAACACCGCGTCAGCAAGCTCCTCAGGCAAGTACTCCTGATCGACCCAGCCACCGGGCGAATTGTGCGGGAGCCGATAGCCGTCACCATGACCAAGACTGGCGGCACCCTTGTAGTGCCCATCTCGAAGGTGGGGTGGCACCTCGCCCGTGCCGGCAGATCTCGCAGCCTCGAGTGCAGCGAAGATCCCCGCGGTCACACGATTCGACTTCGGGGCGGTGGCGAGATGAATCACCGCTTGGGCCAGATTGAGCTGCGCCTCAGGCAATCCGACGAACTCCACTGCTTGAGCGGCGGCGTTGGCGATGAGCAACGACTGCGGGTCGGCCATGCCGACATCCTCAGAGGCGAGAATCACCAACCGTCGGGCGATGAACCGAGCGTCCTCCCCCGCCTCGAGCATGCGGGCGAGCCAATAGAGGCCGGCGTCGGCGTTGCTCCCCCGAATGCTCTTGATGAAGGCCGAGATCACGTCGTAGTGGCCGTCTCGGCCATACCGGACAGCTTTGGCATCCACGGCGCCTTCGGCATCGGCGAGCGTGAGGTGCAGCGGGCGACCCCGTTCTGAGGCAAGCGCAACGGCGACTTCTGTGCCCGTGAGCGCGTGGCGGCCGTCGCCGCCGCTACGAGCGGCCAGGTGGGCCACAGCGTCGTCGGCGGCGGTCGCACCCTCGACTTCCAGGCCACGCCGAATCAACTCGGCCACGTCGTCCTCGGTGAGGGAGTGCAGGCGAAACAGTGTGGACCGCGACATGAGCGGCGGGTTGACCTCGAAGTGCGGGTTCTCGGTCGTGGCGCCGATGAGAACGATCAAGCCCTCTTCGACGGCTGGCAACAGCGTGTCTTGTTGTGCCTTGTTGAAACGGTGCACCTCGTCGAGGAAGAGGATCGTTCCTTGACCGCGCTCCCCAAGCCGCTGTCGGGCCATGGCGATCACCTCCCGCACGTCCTTCACCGTGGCGGTGACCGCGGAGAGCTCCTCGAAGACCTTCTCAGTCGTGGTGGCGACAAGGCGAGCGAGACTGGTCTTACCGGTGCCGGGAGGGCCCCAGAAGATCACCGACGAAAGTCGGTCGGTTTCGATGAGTGCACGAAGCGGCCGACCTGGCGCCAGCAGGTGCCGCTGCCCCACCACCTCATCGAGATTGCGGGGCCGAAGACGGGCCGCGAGCGGCGAACGACCTTCGAGTCGGGCCTCTGCCGCTGCACTGAACAGATCGTCGCTCACCACGATGACCCTACGACAGTGCTCAGGCTGCGGCCGCAGTTGCCGATACGGAAAAGGTGAGAGACATCATCCCTTACGTCTTCTGGTCCTGGTTCGCGATCTCCTGCATCGTCCTGCTGCGACGGCGCATCACCGGAGGCTCGTGGAAAGCCATGGCCGAGAAGGAGCTAGAGACTCCGATCGAGTTCCCGCCGCCTCCTCCGAGGACGGCGTCCGACTTCGATTCGACCGACCCGGTTGCAGAGCCGACCACGCCGCAGGCCGAGGCGGGCACTGTCGCTGAAGGCAACCCCGCGGATGTCAGTGCCGTCGCA
>CALKOE010000311.1 GCA_938091985.1 uncultured Acidimicrobiales bacterium
AAGATCATCGGTGCGTGGCCACAGCGCATCGCGGTCGACCACGCCGACAATGGTTCCGGCGATGTCGACCGCTCCGGGCATATAGACGCCAGGCATCTCGGCGGTCTCACCACCGAGCAGCGCACAACCGACTTCCTGGCATGCCTCGGCCATACCGGTGACGATCTCAGCGACGATCTCAGGCACGAGCGAGGCAGTTGCGATGTAGTCCATGAAGAACAGCGGTCGAGCGCCCTGCACGAGAATGTCGTCGACGCAATGGTTGACGAGATCGGCGCCGACTCCGCGCCAGCGGCCGTGGCGAGCGGCGAGTTCGACCTTGGTTCCGACCCCGTCGGTCGAAGCGACGAGCACCTTTCCCGGGCCGAGGTTGTCGGCCGCGAACAGGCCGCCGAACGCGCCGACCTCGGAGAGCACCGAGGGTGTGTTGGTGGCCTTGACGGCGTCGGCCAGCAGCTCGACCGTGCGGTTGCCCGCATCGATGTCGACACCGGCATCTCGATAGGTGGTCACAGGGAGACCTCAGCAGTCGCTCGGGCAATGTCGGTGCGGTGCTGCGCACCGGCGAAGTCGATGGCGCTCACGCCCGCATGTGCGGCATCGGCCGCTTCCGCGAGGGTGTCGCGCACCGCAGTGACGGCAAGAACGCGGCCGCCTGCGGTGTGGGGCACGTCGTCGATGGAACGAGTGCCGGCATGAAAGACGATGCGATCGTCAGCGCCGGCAGCTCCGAGCCCGGCGATCGGCGTGGGATCACTACTGCGAACCGGATACCCAGCGCTGGCTATGACCACAGTGACAGCGGAGCGCGGACTCCAACGAATGTCGAGATCGGCCAGCGTGCCGTCGATACAGGCGTCGAACACGTCGAGCAGGTCGGATTCGAGCAGGGGCAAGACGACCTGGGTCTCCGGGTCACCGAATCGGCAGTTGAACTCGATCACCTTCGGGCCGGCCTCGGTGAGCATCATCCCGGCGTAGAGCACGCCTCGATAGGGACGGCCCTCGTCGATCATCGCCTGCAGCGTCGGCGCGATCACTTCCTTGCCGATCCGTTCGAGCAATTCGTCGTCGGCGTTCGGTGAGGGGTGAAACGCCCCCATGCCACCCGTGTTGGGGCCGACGTCACCGACCTCGAGGCGTTTGTGGTCCTGGGCCGCCGGCATGACCTGGAAGTCGGTGCCGTCACAGAAGGCAAGGACCGAAACTTCGGGGCCGAAGAGGCGTTCCTCGAGCAGCACCTCGTCGCCCGCATCGCCGAAGCAACGGTCGACCAGAATGTCGCGGATCGCGGCGGCAGCCTCGTCGCCGGTCTCGGCGACGATCACTCCCTTGCCGGCCGCCAAGCCGCTGGCCTTGATCACCGGTACCGCGGACAACTCCGCCAAGTGCGCAAGCGCTTCGTCGGCATCGGTGAACGTCGCCGCATCACCGGTGGGAATCGCGTGGCGCAGCAGAAAGTCCTTGCAGTGCGATTTGGATCCTTCGAGCTGCGCAGCGGCAGCCGACGGGCCGAACGCCCGGATACCGACCTCGTCCAGACGATCTACCAGACCGGCCACCAGCGGATCCTCTGGTCCCACTACGACCATCGCCACTTCCTCGTCGCGGGCCAACGCCACGATCCCATCGATATCGGTGGCTGCGAGATCGACATTGCGACACTTCTCTTCGTCCGCGGTGCCCGCATTTCCCGGCGCAACGAGCACAGCATCGACACGAGGTGAGCGGGCCAGAGTCCACGCGAGTGCGTGCTCACGTCCGCCTCCACCCACCACAAGAACCCGCTCCCCCATTGGTCAGTCTCCCCAGACCTGGGCGAACTGTTCCTTGGTCTTCAGCTGCAGCTGCACGAAGCGCTCGGACTCGAACGGGTACACACCGGTGAAGCAGGCGTTGCAGTAGCCGTCCTCGGCCTCGAGCCCACGCATCAGTGCCTCGATCGAGAGATACGCGAGCGAGTCGGCGCCGATGTGTTCGCAGATCTCCTCGACGGTCTTCTGCGCCGCGATCAGTTCGTCGCGAGATGCCATGTCGACGCCCATGTAGCAGGGGTCGGTGATCGCCGGACAGGCGACACGCACGTGGACCTCAGCGGCTCCCGCATCGCGCAGCATCTGCACGAGTGGGCCAGAAGTGCTTCCTCGCACGATGGAGTCATCGACCATGACCACTCGCTTGCCGAACAGGTTGTCGCCGAGCGGGTTGAACTTCATGGCCACGCCGGCATCGCGAAGCTGCTGGGTCGGTTCGATGAAGGTCCGACCGACATAGCGGTTCTTGATCAGGCCCTCGGTGTAGGGAATCCCAGACTCCTGGGCGAACCCGACCGCATGAGGGGTACCCGAATCGGGCACAGGCACGACGAGATCGGCCTCGACCGGCGCCTCGCGGGCGAGCTCGCGTCCCAGCCGCTGCCGGGTCGAGTGCACCAGGCTGCCGCTGTGGACCGAATCGGGGCGGGAGAAGTAGATCTGCTCGAACGTGCAGAACGACTTCTTCTTCGGCACCGCGCCCTGCTCGACGTAGAGGCCGTTGTCGTCGATGCGCACGATCTCGCCGGGTTCGACCTCGCGCACGAACTCCGCACCGATCGCAGAGAACGCACACGTCTCGGAGGCGAGGACGTAACCGTCATCGATCTTGCCGACCACGAGCGGACGAAATCCCCAGGGATCGCGCACCCCATAGATCGCATCTCGTGTGAGGATCGTCAGCGCAAATGCGCCCTCCGCTCGGCTCATGAGCACACGAATACGGCTGAGCCAGTCGCCGCCGGCACCCGTGAGCAGGTGAACCATCACCTCGGTGTCGCTCGACGTCTGCAGGCCGACACCCCGCTCGAGGAGCTCACGACGCAACACATGGGCGTTGACGAGGTTGCCGTTGTGCGCAACGCCGAGCGGACCGTCGATGGTTTCGATCACCTGCGGCTGTGCATTGCGAAGGCCCGACCCGCCCGTCGTCGAGTAACGGCTGTGGCCGATTGCGAGGTCGCCGTGCAGGGTCGAGAGGTTGTCCTCGTTGAACACGCTGGAGACAAGACCTTGGCCCTTGTGGATGTGGGCCACACCATCGTCGACGCTGACGATGCCCGCGGCCTCCTGCCCTCGGTGCTGCAGTGTGTAGAGCGCGAAGAACGCCAAGCGTGCGGCATCCTGCCCCGGGGCATGGATGCCGACGACACCACACTCCTCGTGAAGATCGTCACCAGTAGGAAACACCGATATCACCGTCCGGAGAGCACGACGCGGGCGTCGTTGGCTCGTTGTAATGCCTGCGCGGCAGTGTCGCCCACGCAGGTCAGATGTCCCATCTTTCGACCCGGCCGAGCCTCGGCCTTGCCGTAGAGATGGAGATGGATCATGGAGTCGCGGAGTGCGGCGGGCCAGAGGGGCTCGCCATCGGTCCACAGATAACCAAGAAGTTGCACCATTGCGGCCGGACGGCATTCGCCGTCGCCGAGAGGAAGGCCACAGACGGCCCGCAATTGTTGTTCGAACTGGCTCGCAGCCGCCGCTTCGATCGTGCAGTGGCCGCTGTTGTGCGGGCGAGGAGCGACCTCGTTGACGAGGAGTTCCTGTTCTGTGTCGAAGATCTCGACGCAGAGCACACCGACCAGGTCCCACGCCGCGGCAATCCGATGCGCCAGCGCTCGCGCCTCATCGGCCCGATCGTCCGGAATCTCGGCCGGCACGATCGTGGTGTCGAGAATGTGGTGAACGTGGTGGTTCTCCATCACGCCGTGATCGACCACCGTCCCGTCGGCTCCGCGGGCCACCACGACCGACAATTCGCGCTCGAAGGGGACCACGGCTTCGACGACCAGACGCTCGCCGCCCAGTGTGGTCCACGCCGCTTCGATCTCGGCCGGATCGTCGATTCGCACCTGACCCTTGCCGTCGTAGCCGAACCGGGCCGCCTTCGCGATCACGGGAACGCCGAGATGTTCGACCGCATCGCGCAACTCATCGGAGGTATCGGCAGGGCGCCACGGGGCGACGGCGACCCCGGCGGCGGTGAGGGCCCGCTTCTCGCGCTGTCGGTCCTGGGCATCGGCGATGATCGCGCCTGACGGGTGCACCGGCACGCCGGCCGCGGCGGCGGCTTCGGCCAACGAGGGGTCGACGTTCTCGAACTCCCAGGTGATCACATCGGACTCGGCGAGAAAGCGTTCGACGGCGGTGTCGTCGTCGAACGGCGCCGCGATCTCGATCTCGGAGATGCTCCCCGCCGGGGTGTCTTTGGCACCGCCAGTGAGGACGGCCACGCGATACCCGAACTGGTGTGCGACCTGCGCAAGCATCCGACCCAACTGGCCGCCACCCACCACCCCAATGGTGGAACCAGGTAGAAGCGGGCCGGGCACGATCAGTGGTCCAACTCGATCGAGCGGACCTGGGCGTTTCGCTGGGCCCGGTAGGCATGGAGTGCCGCAGCCAGCGAATCGTCGTGGCGGGCGAGCATCGCTACTGCCAACAAGCCTGCATTCGTGGCACCCGCTGCACCGATCGCCATCGTGGCCACCGGCACACCGCTTGGCATCTGCACAATCGACAGCAGCGAGTCGATTCCGTTGAGCGCCCGACTCTTGATCGGCACCCCGATCACCGGAACGATCGTGTGTCCGGCCACCATGCCCGGCAGGTGGGCCGCTCCTCCGGCGCCGGCAACGATGACCTGGAGCCCTCGGCTCTCCGCAGACTCGGCGTAGTCGGTCATGAGGTCTGGGGTCCGGTGCGCCGACACGACGCGAGCCTCGAACGGCACGGCGAAATCGCCGAGGATGTCGGCCGTGCCGCGCATCGTCTCCCAGTCGGAGTCGCTGCCCATGATCACGCCGACGAGCGGATCGTCACTCACGCGGTCGTCCTCCCCGAATTCCCCGACCAGTCTGCATCCTCGCGCGCCATCGCGCGCCTGAGGGGGATGACTTCTCGGCGAAAATCGGCCGGTATTTTGTCACCCGACCGCAGCCCGGATCGCGTCGACCACGCGGGGTGCCGCCGGATACTCGCCAGGAATGAGATCGGTGCCGGTCAGCGCCGTGAACGTCTCCTGATACACCGCCGCGGCGATCTCTGCGAGCTCACGGTCGAGCGGGGGCGGGTCGCCCTCGCCGCGATAGCCACGCTCGGCGTAGACGAGGCGGACGACTTCCTTGTCGAGGTTCTCCGGCTCACGCCCGGCCGCCAGCCGCTGTTGCACTGTCGAAGCCCGCCAGTAGCGCGAGCTGTCGGGCGTGTGGACCTCGTCGATGATGGTGAGCCGGCCGTCGTCGTCGATGCCGAACTCGTATTTGGTGTCGACGAGCACGAGCCCGGCCGCTGCCGCGATCTGTCGGCCTCGATCGAACACCGCCAGCGCCGTCGTGCGCACCTCGTCCCAGCGCTCGGCCGGGACCAGTCCCTGTTCGACGATCTCCAGCTCGGTGATCGGCGCGTCGTGGCCGCCCTGCTCGGCCTT
>CALKOE010000312.1 GCA_938091985.1 uncultured Acidimicrobiales bacterium
GGCCGAAGCGCTCGAGGGTCTGCGCCACAAGCGAGCGGTCCTGCGCCTCGTCGGCGATATCGGCCTGTATGTAGATCGACTCTGTCGGAAGCGACTCTGCAATCGCAGTGCCGGCCTCCACCGAACTCGACGAGTTCACGACCACCGACGCGCCTTCGGCGGCCAGCGAACGCGCTGCCGCTTCGCCGATGCCGCTCGACGATCCCGTCACGATCGCGACCTTGCCATCCAGTTGACCCATCGCGATTCCTCTCCTAGTGAACCGACAGCTTCGCGCGTCGCTCGGACTACGGTCTCGACTCGATGTCGCGCTCGACCTATGTGCTGGGAATCAGCGCCTTCTACCACGACAGCGCCGCCGTGCTTCTCGCCGACGGGCAACTCGTCGCGGCTGCGCAGGAGGAACGGTTCAGCCGGATCAAACACGACGCCGCATTCCCCACACAGGCGATCGAGTGGTGCCTTCACCATGCCGGGGTCGGGCGCGACGAGATCGACGCGGTGGTCTTCTACGAGAAACCACTCACCACGTTCGTTCGCCTCATCCGGACCTACATGAAGGTCGGGCCGAGGGGCTTTCGGTCGTTTCGCACCGCGATTCCACTCTGGTTGAGAGAGAAGCTCTGGATCCCCTACGAGATCGACAAGGGCATCGAGGCCCTCGGCTACACCCCGCCCGACGACACCTGGTTTGTGGAGCACCACGAGAGCCACGCGGCGAGCGCCTTCTTCCCGTCGCCGTTCGAGTCCGCGGCGATCCTGACCTTCGATGGCGTCGGCGAGTGGGCCACGAGCTCGATCGCGCACGGGCAGGGGAACTCGATCGAGATCAAGAAGCAGATCGACTTCCCCCATTCGCTCGGGATGCTCTACTCGGCGTTCACCTACTTCTGCGGGTTCCGGGTGAACAGCGGCGAGTACAAGCTCATGGGCCTCGCTCCGTATGGCGAACCTTGCTACGCCGACACGATCCGTCGCCACCTCATCGACCTCCACGATGACGGTTCGTTCACCCTCGATCTGTCGTACTTCGACTACCTCGCCGGCCTCACGATGACCAACGATCGCTTCGCCGATCTGTTCGGTGGGCCGCCGCGGGCGCCCGAGTCCGAACTCACCACCCGCGAAATGAACCTGGCTGCCTCCATCCAGCAAGTGACCGAGGAAGTCGTGCTCGCGATGGCCCGGCACGCACGGGCACTCACCGGCGAGACGAATGCATGCCTTGCCGGTGGGGTCGCGCTCAACTGTGTGGCCAACGGTGTCCTTCTTCGCGAGGGGATCTTCGAGAACCTCTGGCTCCAACCCGCGGCCGGCGATGCTGGCGGCGCGCTCGGCGCCGCGTATCTCGGCTGGCACCGGATGATGGGCAACACGCGCACCGTCGACCGCGAGGGCCGCGACGCGATGAGCGGCGCCTATCTCGGCCCCGAGTTTCCGAGCGACGAGATCGGAGCGTGGCTCGACGATGCCGCCATCCCCCACATCACGCTGACCGGTCAAGAACGGGCGCGGCGCATTGCCGAGGCGGTGGACGACGGCAAGGTCGTCGGACTCTTCCAGGGTGCGATGGAGTTCGGGCCACGATCGCTCGGCCATCGTTCGATCATCGGCGACTCGCGCTCCGCGGAGATGCAGGCGACGATGAACCTGAAGATCAAGTACCGCGAGTCGTTCCGGCCGTTCGCCCCCGCGGTACTGGCGGAGAAGGCCGACGACTGGTTCGAGCTCGCCGTGGAGTCGCCCTACATGCTTCTCGTGGCGCCGGTCGCGCACGAGCGGGTCGACACGTCGTCGCTTCGCCACAATCGGGAGTCGACCGACCTGCGCTCCTGGGTCAACGAGCGGCGTTCGGAGATTCCCGCAGTGACCCACGTCGACGGGTCGGCGCGGGTCCAGACGGTGAGTGCCTCCACGAGCCCGAGATTTCGAGAGATCCTCGAGGCGTTCGACGAGAGAACAGGCTGCGCTGTGGTGATCAACACGTCGTTCAACGTGCGGGGCGAGCCGATCGTGTGCACACCCGACGACGCCTACCGCTGCTTCATGCGCACCGAGATGGACGTCCTGGTTCTCGAAGACCACATCCTCTTCAAGCAGGACCAGGCCCCGTGGGACGAGTCCGATGACTGGCGCGACGAGTTCGTGCTCGACTGATGCTGCGGACCCGTCACCTCCTTCGCCTCGTCCGCGACTTCAGCGGCTTCGCCGTCGTGAATCGTGCCTGGTGGATCCTGCCGTTGATGGCCGTGCTCGCACTCATCACGGTCTTCATCATCGTCGGGCAAGCCGCTGCCCCCTACACCCTCTACACGGTGTTCTGATGGCCGAACTCCCGACACCCAACTGGTCGGTGCTTCCCCCGCCACGCACGTCGCCGGCCCCCCGACGGCGTGTGGCGCCGTATCTCGCGCCGCTTCTCATCGTCGCCGGGTTGTGGCTGATCGGACTTCGCACGCTTGCCGTGATCGTGTTCGTCGTCGCCGGCCTCGTCACCCTGGCCACGTCGGTCTCGCCGCGAGCTCGCCAGGCCTTCGACCGGGCAGCGGCTTGGATCGCGCGTCAGGTCGGCTCGGTGCTCACCGTGGTGCTGCTTGGTCTCGTGCAGCTGATGATTTTCGCACCGATCGCGCTCGTAGCGAAGCTGACCCGCAGCGACCCGATCGACCCGCATTCAGGCCGCCCGGTGGAGAGCCGGTGGCTCACGCGTTCACCGGCCGACCGGCCACTCGAATCTCGCCAATATGCAGATGAGGGCTACCGCCGACGCGCCGCCGGGAACCAAACTCGCGTCGGTTCTCCCCGCTGGATCCGAGCAGCAGTGGGAGGACTCACGCTCTTGCTGATCGCCGATGTCGCCCTCGGATCGTTGCTGGTCCGTCTCGATCGAGAGGAGGAGGCTCCACTCGACGGGCCGATCTTCGGGTTCGATCCACTCGCGCAAGAAGCGCTGTCCACCCAGCCACGGTCCGCCGAGCTGATGGCCGATCTGTCCCAGGTCGGCATCGGGAAGCCCGACCCGTTCATGGGCTGGCGGTTTGTCCCCGGGGTGACCCATCAATCGGAACTGGTCAACGTCGTCGACGGACGCCGGTCCACCCTCCCGACCCCACTCGCAGGCGATGCCATCGACGTCTGGCTCTTCGGCGGGTCCACGCTCTACGGGTCCGGCCAGGCCGACAACGCGACGATCCCATCCGTGCTTGTCGAGCTTGCTGCCGCCGACGGCTTCGCGATCAATGCCACC
>CALKOE010000313.1 GCA_938091985.1 uncultured Acidimicrobiales bacterium
GTCGAGAATCGAACGGCGGGATGCCTCTGTCGGGTGAGCGGTGAACACCGGACGAAGATCCAGCGACGCTGCGGCGGCGAGGATCTCCTCATCGCTGTGGCCGAGGGACTGCAGCCGGGCCACTGTCTCGGGAAAGCGGCGGTCCTGGGCACGCACGGAACGCAACTCGTCGACCCGATGTACCTGCTCAGCTGTGTTCGCGAGGTGGAAGTAGACGGTGAAGGCACGAACGAGGTGAATCGCATCGACGAGCTCGACGTCGGCCAACGCGTCGACGAGCTCTTCGGTCGACGCGGAATCGCGGCGTAGATCGCGGGCGATCGCCCGCACTCGCTCGACCCGGTCGAGCAGACCCTGGCCGTGCTGGCGCACCAACGCGGCGCCGAGCTGGGCGCCAAGGCGACGAATATCGCTGCGGAGTGCGGCATCGAGGGCATCGAGTTCGGGTTGCGCATCAGGCATGGCCGCACTGTCGCACACGTCGTATGGTCGCGCATGGCCTATGCACCCTCTGATCGGAAGTTCTACGACGCCGACAGCCACATCATGGAGCTTCCTCGCTTCCTGATCGACTACGCGGACGCCGATATCGCCGCCGAACTCCAGCCGGTCAGCTACCACACGTCGATCGTCACCGACGACGAGGTCGAGACCCTCGTGGCCCAGGGTGGGCACACCCCGCAGCACGTGGAAGCACAGATCGCCATGGGTGATCAGCTCATCGCCCAGTCCAAGGAGATCCAGGCGCTCGGTGCCTTCGATCGCGAAGAGCGCACCACAGCGATGGACATGCTCGGCTTTGCCAAGCAGCTCGTGTTCGCGACTCACAGCGTGAAGCCCATCTTCCATCCGAGCGACACCATGAGCACCCGGCTTCGCTACGGGGCGACCCGCGCCCACAACCGAGCGATGAGCGAGTTCTGCGCCGAGGACGACAGGCTGATGGGTGTTGGTGTCGTGCCGTTCAACGACATCGACGAGGCGATCGTCGAGCTCGATTGGGCGCTCGAGGCCGGACTCGAGGCGATCTGGGTGCCCCACGGTCTCGTCGGCGGGCGCTCCCCCGGCCATGTCGACCTCTACCCGTTCTGGGCGCGCCTCGCCGAGGCCGGCGTGCCCTTCGTGCTCCACGTCGGCGGCGCGCCGCTGCAGCTCGACCCAGGGTGGGGAAACACCGGTCGCCCGCCCGCTCGCGACTGGATGGGCGGCGGCGAGAACGTCCGCAGCAAGGACTTCGCCGTGATGCACCACGGTCCGGAGACCTTCGTCTCGATGATGGTGCTCGACGGCGTATTCGAGAAGTTCCCGTCGCTACGGGGCGCAGCGGTAGAGCTCGGCGCCGGCTGGGTGCCTGCCCTTCTCACCCGGCTCGACATGTTGATTCGCACCTGGAGTCGGGTCGACGTCTACCTGGCCGAACTCGAGCGCACCGCCACCGAAACACTGCGGGCGCAGATGGGGTTCACCCCGTTTGTATTCGAAGACATCGGCGGCCTCGTCGACCAGACCCACGACGACCTCTACCTCTTCTCGAGCGACTACCCGCACACCGAAGGCGGTCGCGATCCGATCGGTCGTTTCGAGTCGTCGCTCGGCGACCGCAGCGAGGCCGTGCGCGATGCGTTCTACAGCGACAACTTCTTGAAGCTGTGGCCCGACGCACGCGTGGCGTGAGACCCACCTCGTGAGCAGCGCCTCGCTCACCCGACCTCACGATGGCGTTGCGCTCGTCACACTTGACGCACGCGACCGCGGCGGCTTCATGTCGTGGGAGGCCGTGGGCGCCGTCGCCGACGCAATGACCGAAGGCCGCGAGGGCGGAGCGCGCGTGACGGTGCTGGCCTCTGCTGCAACCGACTACTGGTTCCAACACGCCTGGCTTCCCGACCTGATCGCAATGGCCGAGGGTCGGCCCACCAGCGCCGAACCCGATGTGTGGTGGCGGCTGCTGGCCGAGATCGCCCATGTCGACGTGGTCACGATCGCCGCTATCAACGGCGACTGCTCCGGCGGCGGAGCCGAGTTCGGATGGGCCTGCGACCTTCGAGTCGCGTCGGTCAACGCTTGGTTCGGCCAACCCGAGGTGCGAATCGCGCTCGCCACCGGCATCGGTGGCACCTCGCGGCTTGCCCGACTCATCGGTCGGACCGCCACTGCCGGCATGGTCTTCGACGGGCGACCGGTCACCGCCTCGAGGATCAACGAGCTCGGAGCGCTGAACCGATTGGTGGCAGAGGGTGCTGCCATCGACACCGCGGTGGAATGGGCAGCCGAGTTGGCCACCCGACCACATGCGTCGCTCACCGCCGAGAAGCAGATGCTCAACGACAACGACGACTTGTCACTGCACGATGCCCTCCGCAACGAGCAACGACTCTTCGGCGGCACCGTGAACAGTCCCGAGGGAGTGGCCGCCATGAAGGCCACGCAGGCTCGCTTCGATGGAGGCGAGACGGTCCGCGAGGTCTACGGCGCGCCGGAACCCACCGCTCTGTCCTGAGCGTCGACAACCTGCAAACATGCGGACATGAGTGCCGCGCTGCTTCTCGACCGACTGACCCTCGACGCCGATCAGATCCTGACCGGCGATGCCATCAACGAGGACTACAGCCACGACGAGTGCGTCAACGTCGCTGCGGTGATGCCCGCCGTCGTGCTCACGCCGCGGTCGGCCGAGGAGGTCAGCCAGATTCTCACGCTCGCCAACGAACTCGGCGTGGCAGTGACGTGTCGAGGCGCGGGCACAGGGTTGTCGGGCGCCGCGATTCCTGACACCGACGGGATTCTGCTGTCACTCGAACGGATGGCCGCGGTCATCGAGATCGACGAGGCCAACCACGTGGCCGTCGTGCAGCCGGGCGTGACCCTCGGCGAACTCGACGAGGCCCTCGCGCCCTATGGCCTCGTCTACCCGATCCTTCCTGGCGAGGAGTCGGCATCGCTCGGCGGCAACGTCGCCACCAACGCCGGCGGAATGCGCGCCGTGAAGTACGGCGTCACCCGCCATCAGGTGCTCGGCATGGAGGCGGTGCTCCCCACCGGCGAGATCATCCGCAGTGGTGGCAAATACGTGAAGTTCACGACGGGCTACGACCTCGGGCAGCTGATCATCGGGTCGGAGGGCACGCTCGCCGTGGTCACCGAAGTGACGCTCAAGGTCGTGCCGCGGCTGGCCCACAAGGCCACGTTGCTGGCGCCGTTCGCGACATTGGCCGAGGTCACCGAGGCAGTGCCCACGATCCTCCATGCCGGCCTCGTCCCGCTCATGCTCGAATACGTCGACGCCATGGCGATGTCGGCCACATCGGAGTCACTCGGCCTCGATCTGGGCATGCCCGCCGAGATCAAGGAGGGCGCGCTCGCGTACCTGCTCGTGGTGCTCGAGTCGTCCGACGACGACCGGCTCCAGGCCGACCTCGAACGAGCCGGCAGCATCGTCGGCGAGGCCGGAGCGATGGACATCTATGTCCTCCCGGCCGCCGCCGGCGCGCAAGTGCTCGAGGCGCGCGAGAAGGCGTTCTGGGTGGCGAAGGAGCACGGCGCCAACGACATCATCGATGTCGTCGTCCCCCGAGCGTCGATTCCCGAATACCTCGACACAGTCGGGGGCCTCGCAGCCGAACACGAAGCCTGGGTTGCCGGCGCGGGCCACGCCGGCGACGGCAACGTCCACCTGTCGGTCTTTCAGGGCGACGCCGAGAAGTGTTCGGCGCTCATGACCGCGATCCTCGCGGCCGGCATGGAACTCGGCGGCACCATCTCAGCCGAACACGGCATCGGCCTCGCCAAGCGCGACTACGTCCGCGCGTTGGAGGACCCGGCAAAACTCGCACTGATGCGGCGCATCAAGCAGGCCTTCGACCCCAATGGCATCCTCAACCCCGGCAAGATCTTCTAACCGCTCCGTCGCAGATGTAGCAGGTGTCAGACACCAGATGTAGCGGGTTAGGCGGTGCGGGCGTCGAGTTTGAGTTCGGAGGCGTCGATCTCGGGGTGGTCGAGGACCACGGCGAGGGCTTCGGCGAGCGAGGCACCCACGTCGTCGACGTCCATCATCCCGCCGGGGATCGCCTGTCGACCCCACTCCTCGAGCGCCTCCCCGAGCAATGCCATGTCACCCATGTTGTTCGCGAAGTCGGTCGGTCCGCAGTTGCCCATGACGATGCGGACGAAACGTCGGTCGGGGTGCTCGAGGCGCCAGACCCGGATGCACTGGTCGAGCGCTGCCTTCGACGACGAGTACGCACCGAAGAACGGGTTGGCGTCTTCGACCGTGCGAGACGACACGAACGCGCACACGCCATCACGATCCATGTGGCCCAGCGCCGCAGCAGCGGCGAGGTTCGCTCCGAGCACATTGACGCGGTAGACGTCGGCCCAGAGATCGACATCACACTCGGTGATCTTCTGCAGCGGCCCGTAGCCGGCGACGTAGAGCATCAGGTCGAGCCCGCCCATTGCGGCGGCGGCCTCGGCGGCCACGCGCTCTGCATCCTCTCGGATCGCCGCGTCGCCGACGGCGACGTGGCCCGAACCCATCTCGTCGACGAGTGCGCGCAGCGCATCTTCGCGGCGCGCCGACACCGTCACCTCTCCACCGGCCGCAACCACGGCGCGCGCAGCGGCGGCGCCAATGCCCGACGACGCTCCGACGACCAGCACGCGGCGCCCGTTCATGGCCGACTCGTTCATCTCACTACCTCCCAACGCAGGAGTGAGGAGGACTCCTGTCGCGTCGTCGGACCGTAGCGGCCGTCAGGCGGGCGAACCGCAATCGGTGAACCACGTATAACGGCCATCGACGGCTTGCCAGTGCGTGGTCTGGGGCAGTGTCTGACCATTGATCGTGCGTTCGAGCTCCGCCGCGATCACCCCGGCCACGGTCGTGGTGAGATCGTCGGTCGTGTAGTCCCAGGAGTCGACTTCGCTCGTCGACAACAGCGTGCCTTCGAGCCCTTCGCCGGCGACCGATTCGACGTAGGCCTGGCACTGCGAAGCGCCGTATCGGTCGACCACCGCGGGGTTCAGCCGCTCGATCAACACATCGCTGTCGGCCCGGTCGAAGGCGCCTTGAAAGACCGCGAAAAACTCGGCCGGCGACTCAGCGGCAACCGGCACCGTGGAGGTCGTCGTGGTCGTCGTGGTGGACGTTGTTGTAGTGGACGTTGTTGTCGAGCTGGACGTCGTCGACGAGGGCGGCGTTGATGTGGTCGACGTCGGGGAGCTGGTCGGGGTGTCGTCGCCACCGGTCGCGAGAATGACCACGCCCGCGGCCACGAGCACGACCCCCAGGGCCATCAAGATCTTGGCGAGCATCGATCGATCCATGCTCGCCAGTGTTGTCGCGCTCCGTCATCGAAGCGTCACCCCACACCTACAGGCGAAGAACCAGGCCGCGCCGCGGTCGGCCGCCGAGGGGCTCTGTGCAAGTGACCGGGTGCTGCGTACTCATCAATCCCGCCTCGCGCGCATCCAGGGGGTCACGCCCGCCCGTAGAACTGAGTTATGTCCGGTCCCGAACGCATCCCACCAGGCCCCGGCCAAGAGTCGGTGTGGGACTACCCGCGACCGCCGCTGCTCGAAGCCAGTGGATTGCGCGTCCAGGTGTTGTCCAACGGCACCCTGCTTGCCGACACCACCAGGGCATTGCGAGTGCTCGAGACCTACCACCCGCCGACGTTTTATCTGCCCCCTGGCGACGTCTACACCCGGGCCCTGCGGCCGGTGCGCGAGACCTCGTATTGCGAGTGGAAGGGTTCGGCGTCGTACTTCGACGTCGACACGGGCCCAAAGCGGCTGGAACGAGCGGCCTGGACCTACTTCGACCCGATGGAGCCCTATGCGGCGCTCAGTGGCTACATCGCGTTCTACCCCTCGATGCTCGACTGCACGGTCGACGGTGAGGCGGTGCAACCCCAACCGGGCGTGTTCTACGGCGGCTGGGTGACCTCACATGTCACCGGGCCATTCAAGGGCTCGGTTGGAATGGACGGCTGGTAACAGCACCGGCGCGTTCAGCGCAGCTGCTGGCGACTGCTCACATCATCGAAGGGCAGGCCCGGCTCCGCGATCGCTGTCACTTCGATGCCGGTGAGATCGAGACGGCCACCGATCGTCGTGAGAAACGCGGTATCGGCCGCATCGGCCCCGGTAGCGATTCTCACGAGCGACTGCCGCGGCGCAAGGCCCGTGGGATCGACCACGATCCATCGCCCGTCAACCAGCGCTTCCGTGACTGCGTGGAAGTCCATCGGGCTCAACCCGGGGGCGTAGACCGAGACAACGCGAGCAGCGACGTCGTTGGCCCGCAACAGCGCGCAGGTGAGATGCGCGAAGTCGCGACACACACCTTCACCAGCCATGAGCGTCGCCACCGCACCATCGGTCGGCCGAGACACTCCTGGCACGTAGAAGACCCGGGCCGCGACCCAGCCGGGAATCGCAGCGACCAACACGGCGGGGGTCAAGGATCCGAACTCCGAGCGAGCGAAGGGACCGATGCGGTCGGACTCGCAGTATCGGCTCGGGCGCAGATAGCGGAGCCACTGAGTGTCGTCGACCGACGCCGGTTCGGCGTCGCCGTGGACGGTCGCGTGGTAGTCGATCACGAGCCGACCCGGCGTGACGTCGCGCAGCAGATGGACCCGCCCGTCGTGATCAGCTGCGACGTCGTCGACTCGGAGCGAGACACCGTCGAGCGTCGCCACCAACTGCTCGTCGACCGCATAGCCCGCAGCAACCCCGATCGCGAGCGCCTGCGTGGACTGATCGACCACGGTGGCTTCGATATGGGCACTGACCACCCGTCTTTCGGGACGGGCGGCTCCCTCGATGTCGGTCATCGATGCTCAGCGGTACTGATCGAAGTCGAAGTCTGGCAGCGACTGAAAGGCCCGCCGCAGAGCCTCGCCCCAGCCTTCGGAAAGCGAGGAGAAGTAGTCATCGGTTGCCTCGATTCGGCGGATCGGTCGCGCCTCGAGCGAATCGGTCTCGTAGACGGAGAAGTCGATCGGCGCGCCGACCGAGAGATTCGCCTTGATCGTCGAGTCGAACGAGACCAGCAGCAGCTTCATCGCATCTTCGTAGGACATGGTCGGGTCGTAGGCCCGCAGGAGGATCGGGCGGCCATATTTCGTCTCGCCGATCTGCATGAACGGCGTGTCGGCCCCCGCCTCGATGAAGTTCCCCTCGGGATAGATCAGGAACAGTCGAGGCGGCATGCCGGCGATCTGCCCACCCACGATGAGTGTGGCGTTGAACTTGGATTCCGCCTGCTGCCCGCCCTCGAGGTGCCGAGCAATCGTGTCACGCACGAGTGCTCCGATGAGCTCGGCGACCTGAAACATGGTGGGCACTTCGAGGATCGACGGCGACCGCTCCTCGGGCACCTTGGTCCGCTCGTCGAGCAGGCTGACCACCGACTGCGTCGTGCCGAGGTTGCCGGCGCTCATCACTGTGATCACGCGCTCGCCAGGCACCGACCACTGGTGCATCTTGCGAAAGACCGAGATGTTGTCGACGCCGGAATTGGTCCGGGTGTCGGACATGAAGACAAGCCCACAATCGAGCTGCATACCCACGCAATACGTCATTGCTTGCCCAACATCACTGCTTGCCCAACATCACTGCTCGCCCAACATCACTGCTGCCCTCCGCTTCCCGCCTGAACTTGGAGTTCGACCTCGAGTGTCTCTTCGCCCGCGCCGTAGGTCACCCCACGGATCGGCGCCGCGGCTCGATAGTCGAGTCCGGTAGCGACACGAACGTAGCGGTCGTCAGGTGAGATTCCATTGGACACATCGAACCCCACCCATCCAAGCCCGTCGATCCACGCCTCGGCCCATGCATGTGAGGCGTCCTGCTCGACCGTGTTGGCGAGAAGGAGGTAGCCGCTCACGTAGCGAGCGCTGTAGCCCAGGTTTCGCGCCGCCGCGATGAAGATGTGGGCATGGTCTTGGCAGACCCCGGCGCCCGCGTCGATCGCGTCTTCTGCGGAGGACGCCACATCCGACTCACCCGGCCGGTACGCAACGTCGTCGCGGATGCGTGACGACAGGCTGTGGAGCCGATTGACGTCGTCGGATTCATCTCGGACGAGATCACAGAAGCGCCGCACCCCCTTGCCAACGACTGTGCGTTCGGTCGCGCGCAAGTAGAACCACAGCGCGGTGTGGCCAAGATGCTTGGTCGCGACGCCGGCAGTGTCGAGCGTGTCGACTTCACCCCGGGCCGTGATCGTGGTTTCGGTCGCACCAGGCGTGAGGCTCACGAGCTCGACCCGATTGCCATAGTGGTCATCAAACGAGAGTTCGTGCGCTCCACCATCGACGGTGATCTCCCACCCGACCACAGTTTGGGTGGTCTCGTCGCGCGGCCGGAGCCGCAGCTCCTGCAACCCATACCGCAC
Source organism: uncultured Acidimicrobiales bacterium (assembly GCA_938091985.1). GTDB lineage: Bacteria > Actinomycetota > Acidimicrobiia > Acidimicrobiales > Aldehydirespiratoraceae > JAJRXC01. The sequence continues at coordinate 8,408 of CALKOE010000313.1, forward strand.
GGGGCTGGCGTAGCGATACGTCGTGGTGTGGGAGATGTTGAGGCGCATCGTCAGGCCGTGAACCGGTAGTCGCGTTCAATCGCACCGCCGAGCGTGTTGGTCGCCTTGATGCAATCACCCAAGAACTCGTGGAGACCGTCTTCGAAGATCGAGCCGATGTCGCGCCCCGTCAACCGCAGGAGCAGGTCGTGTGACAGCTCGTGGCATCGGTGGTGCTCGCCATAGTCGGCGGCGAGGTAGCCGAGGTTCTCGTCGATCTTGCGATAGCAGAACACCAGCGACCGTGGCAGCTGTTGGTCGAGGATGAGGAAGTCTGCGATCCCCATCGCGCTGGCGTCGCCGGCGCTGCGCCAGCGATAGGCACGCTGCGCAGATACGGATCGCAAGATGGTTTCCCACTGGACGTTGTCGAGCGAAGTACCGACGTACGACGCCGACGGCAAGAGTACGTAGTACTTCACGTCGAGAATGCGGGCGGTGTTGTCCGCTCGTTCCATGAACGTGCCGATACGAGCGAAGTTGTAGATGTCGTTGCGGAGCATGGTGCCGTGCAGGGCCCCGCGCACAAGGGCGCTCTCACGGCGAATCACCCCGAGCACATCGGGCAGTTCCCGGTCGAGCACCGGCCGCGCCAACGTGTCTCGCACCGTCAACCAGGTGTCGTTCGTTGCCTCCCAGACCTCTCGAGTGAGTGCAGTGCGAACTTCTCGGGCATTGGATCGGGCAGCCTCGACGACAGAGCGCACGCTCGACGGATTGGTTCGATCACGCAGCAGAAAGTCGATCACGTTTGCCTGCTCGAACCGATCGTGACGCTCGAGGAATGCGTCCTTTTGTCCGGCGGTCGTGACGACCGATTTCCATTCCTTCTCGACATCGTCGGAGCGCGTGAGCGCGATCCGCATCCCGGCCTCGATCAGGCGGGCCGTGTTTTCGCTGCGTTCGAGATGGCGAAACATCCAGTAGAGGCCGCCGGCGGTGCGTCCGAGCATCAGTCCTCCATCACCCAGGTGTCCTTGGTGCCGCCGCCCTGGCTCGAGTTCACGACGAGCGACCCGCGCTTCATGGCCACACGGGTGAGGCCGCCAGGAGTGATCCGGATGTTGTTGGGCGCGACGAGGGCGAACGGCCGAAGATCGACGTGGCGCGGAGCGAGACCGTTGCGCGTCAGGATCGGCACGGTCGACAACGCGAGGGTCGGTTGGGCGATGTAGTTCGCTGGCTTGGCCTTCAGCTTGCGGGTGAAGCGCGCAATCTCACGCTTGCTGGCAGCGGGGCCCACGAGCATGCCGTAGCCACCCGAGCCGTGGACTTCCTTCACCACCAACTCGGCGAGGTGCTCGAGCACGTAGCCGAGCGAGTCGGGCTCGGAGCATCGCCACGTGGGCACGTTTTGCAGCAGCGGCTTCTCACCGGTGTAGAAGTCGATGATCTCCGGCATGTAGGAGTAGACGGCCTTGTCATCCGCGATGCCGGTGCCTGGTGCGTTGGCGATCGTGATGCCCCCTGAGCGGTAGACATCCATCACCCCCGGCACTCCCAGCTGGGAGTCGGGCCGAAAGGTCAGCGGGTCGAGATAGGCGTCGTCGACACGTCGGTAGAGCACGTCGATCGGCTCGGGACCCTCCGTGGTGCGCATTGCGACGCGGCCATCGACCACCGAGAGGTCGTGACCCTCGACGAGCTCGGCGCCCATCTGATCCGCGAGAAACGCATGCTCGAAATAGGCCGAGTTGTGGATGCCGGGAGTGAGAACGGCCACGACCGGGCGACCGACCGTTCCGTGTGGCGCGGCCGCCGCCAGCGACGTGCGCAGATCGCGGGGGTACTCAGCCACCGGGCGGACCCGACTCTTCACGAAGAGCTCGGGGAACATCTGCAGCATCGTCTCGCGGTTCTCGAGCATGTACGACACGCCGGAGGGTGTGCGCGCGTTGTCCTCCAACACGTAGAAGTCGTTGTCGTCGGTTCGCACCAGATCGGTCCCGACGATGTGGGTGTAGACGCCCCCCGGCGGAGTGAACCCGATCATCTCGGGGAGGAACGCGTCGTTGTCGGCGATCACTCCGGTGGGAATCCGGCCGGCTCGCAGGATCTCCTGGCGGTGGTAGATGTCGTGAAGAAACGCATTGATCGCGCGGACTCGTTGCTCGATCCCGCGCTCTATGCGGGCCCACTCGCGCGCCGCGATGATGCGAGGCACGATGTCGAACGGGATCAGACGCTCGTCTCCCTCTTCACTGCCGTAGACGTTGAACGTGATGCCGGTCCGGCGAAACAGCGCCTCGGCATCTGCCGACTTCTTCAGGAGTCGTCTCGGGTCCTCCTGCGAGAACCACTCGTCGTAGTTGCGATAGGGACGTCGCAGCTCGGTTCCGTCGCCGTGCATCTCATCGAAATAGCCCGGGCGAACGTCCACGCCGTCGAACCTACCCACTTCGCGGCACTCGGGTCCGGCCGGAAACAAAGCGGTAACGAAACCTGATCCGGGTGCCGTCTACCCTCGCGACGCATGCGGCGCCTCGTGATCCTCTCTCTGGCGGTGTGCTTCTCGGCGGCCGCCTGCGCTGACGATGCCACTGTCGACGAAACCACTGCGCAGCCCCAGCGCGTGGCCATCGAGATCGACATGGCCGTGACCCAGACCGAGGATCGGACCTGGGACTGGCACTCGAGCGGTTGGTGGGACGGCGAGATCTCGGCCGCGGTGCTCACCGAGGACGGCGAGCCGATATGGCACGAACGAGATGGACTTGTGACCCGTCTCGGTGTGATCGTCCCCGATCTCCTTACGCCGTGGTCGCAGTTCGATCTGGCCACCTGGGGAACGATCGACCGAGCCGATCGCGACTTCTTCGAGCTCGGTTCCGTGGTGGAGGTGTGGGGTGTTCCGACCATCGAGTCGCTGATCTCCTTGCGTGATCTGGTCGCCGCACAAGGTCCCGCCGACGGCACCGCCACCACGGTCATCGATGGCGCAGAGTTCTTGGGTGCCGTCGACGTGTTCGTCGCCAACCGTTCGCTCGTCGACTGCGCCGGGTCGACTGAGATCGAGACGACGGTGGTCGACGGTGTGATCACCGAGATGTCACTCGATATCGACACCGGCACCCACCTGCGCTCGGTGACCGTCACCTTCGCTCCGTGGGAAGGCGAGCTACCGCCGCCACCGGACGAGGCGGAGATCACGCGGGCGCGTCACCATCGGCGCGATGCCCCACGCCCGGCCCGACCGGCACTCGTGGCGTGTGATCATGAGGTCCAACAGGCCGTCGACTTCGACCGCGACGCTTGCCCCGCCCCCACCTCACGTCACAGCGGCTTCTTCTTCACGGTGATCGAACGTCACGCCGAATTCACGCCAGCCGCCCCGGCCCGGCTGTGGCTGAGTCTCGCCCGTCCGTTCGACTTCGATGAACTCCGTGAGCGCATCGCCGACCAGGGACTCGCCGTCACCGGACTCGCTGCGCAGGCCCCCATTCCCGCGGGCGGAGTGATGAACATGCACGGCATCGAGGTCGACGAGACTCCCGGCACCCAGGAAGAGTTCGACGCGCTGCTGACCGCAGAGATGCCACGGCCCTTCGTCGAAGGCGCGGCCGTGATCTCGTCGATCGCAGTCAACGGTACGTGGGGCGACATCGCCCGCTTGGCCTCCGATTGCGCAATCCACGACGCCGGCCACGGCAACGGCATTCCCGCACAAGCGGATCTCATCGACGACTGAACGCCGAAGTTCTCCTCGCCGCGAGCGGCGATCCGTGATTGTATCAGTCGATATGAAATCGCTCTTCGACTTCTATGGCCGCTTCGTTGCCCGCCGACCCTGGCTGGCGCTCGCGCTCGTGGGGCTCTTCTCGGCTCTCGCAATCGTGGGATTCACCCTCACCGCCGATCAAGCAGACGAGAACGAGGCCTTCCTCCCCGATGGCAGCGAGTTGATCGCCGCCCAGAAGAAGCTGACGGCGAACTTTCCGCAGTCAGCGGGTCTCGAAGCCGTGCAGGTCGTCTTCCGCGGCGACGTGCTCACGCCCGCCGGACTGGCGGAAACCCGCCAGCTCACCGCATCGCTGGCGGGCGGAACCATGGCTCCCTTCGTGGTCGCCAATCCAGCGCCGACCTCACCCGGCCACCTGGTCTCCGTGCTGCTTGCCGCCGGCGGTGATCCGAGCACTGTGGATCTCGCGGCTGCCAGTCAGGCCGAGATCAACGGAGCGATCGACGCGGCGCGCAACAACCCCGACACCGCGGCGGTCGTACAGGCGCTCGACTCTCTCGTCGGCGAACGAGACGGCCAGACCGTCGGCGGCATCGGAGTCATCACCGTCAACAACGAGATCGATCCCGACGGGTTGATCGCGGCACAGCTCACCGCCGACGACCTCGTGGTCGCGACCGAACTCGAATCTCTCGACTCGGCCCGCACCATTTCGCTCGGCAAGACGGGCCAGGAGTCCGACGACTCGTCACAGTCATCGCTCGCGTTGTTGATGGGCATCGCGTTCCTGGTGATCGCGGCGCTGCTGGCGCTCTTCTACCGCCAGCTCAGCGATGTGCTCCTCAGCCTCGGCGGTCTGATCCTCACCATCGTGTGGGCGCTCGGCTTCCAGGGGCTCCTGGGCCCCGACGGCCTCGGCCTGATCGGTGCTCCCTCGGTGCTCGGCACGATGGTGCCGGTCATGATGATCGGCCTCTGTGTCGACTACGGCATCCAGGGCACGAGTCGCTATCGCGAGTCGGTCGAGGA
>CALKOE010000314.1 GCA_938091985.1 uncultured Acidimicrobiales bacterium
GTGATGGTCTCACGGTATGCCACCTGGGGCGGACCGATGTTGGCCTCAACCTTAAATTCGCGCTTCATACGATCAACGATGATGTCGAGGTGAAGCTCGCCCATGCCTTTGATGATCGTCTGGCCGCTCTCGATATCTGAGGCGACACGGAACGACGGATCTTCGGCAGCCAGGCGATGGAGGGCGGTGCCCATCTTCTCCTGATCGGCCTTCGACTTCGGCTCGACGGCGACCTCGATCACCGGGGTCGGGAAGTCGAGGTTTTCAAAGGTGATCGGATGGGCTGGATCACAGAGCGTGTCGCCCGTGCGAGTCTGCTTGATGCCGATGCCGGCGGCGATGTCGCCGGTGGCGACGCCGTCCTTGTCGACCCGGTCGTTGGCGTGCATCTCGAGGATGCGGCCGACGCGTTCCTTGCTGGACGTGCGGGTGTTGAGCACCACATCGCCCTTGTCGAACGTGCCCGAGTAGACCCGGAAGTAGGTGAGACGACCGACGTGGGGGTCGGTCATGATCTTGAACGCGAGCGCCGAGAAGGGCTCGTCGTCGCTGGCCGCACGGCTCGCTTCATTGCCGGCCTTGTCTTCGCCGACCATGGCCGGCACGTCGAGCGGCGACGGGAGGTAATCGATGACGGCATCGAGGAGGGGCTGCACGCCCTTGTTCTTGAATGCGGTGCCGTTGAGGATCGGAACGAGGCCACCTTCGAGGGTGCCCTTGCGGATCGCGGCCATCAGCTCTTCTGCGCTGACGTCCTCGTCCTCGAGGACCTTCATCATGATGTCTTCGTCTTGATCGGCCGCAGCCTCGAGGAGCATGGCGCGGTACTCGTCGGCCTGCTCTTGGAGTTCGGCCGGGATCTCGACCTCTTCGTAGGTGGCGCCGAGATCCTTCTCGTCAGTGGTCGGAGGCCACACGAGGGCCTTCATCTTCACAAGGTCGATGACGCCGGCGAAGTCGCCCTCGGCGCCGATCGGCAGCTGCAGCACGGCGACGTTTCGCGTCAGCCGGTCCTTGATGGTGTCGAGGCAGAAGAAGAAGTCGGCGCCGGTGCGGTCCATCTTGTTGATGAAGCACATGCGGGGCACGTTGTATCGATCGGCCTGGCGCCAAACCGTCTCGGTCTGGGGCTCAACACCGGCAACGCCGTCGAACACGGCAACGGCGCCATCGAGGACACGCAGTGAGCGCTCGACCTCGACGGTGAAGTCGACGTGGCCCGGAGTGTCGATGATGTTGATGCGGTGGTCGTTCCAGATGCAGTGGGTGGCAGCCGAGGTGATCGTGATGCCACGCTCCTGCTCCTGCTCCATCCAGTCCATGGTGGCCGCGCCGTCGTGGACCTCACCGATCTTGTAGGAGCGACCGGTGTAGTAGAGGATGCGCTCGGTGGTGGTGGTCTTGCCCGCATCGATGTGGGCCATGATCCCGATGTTGCGGGTCATGTCGAGCGGAGTTCGCTTCTCAGCCATGGAATTTCCTCAGGTAAGGGGGTGGCCCGTACGAACCGGATCTGGGTTCACACGTGCCACGACCGGGCTCTTCTCTTTGGAGAGGATGGCCCGGTCGTTGGAAAAGTGTATTGGACTACTGGATACGTACCGCGGGATTACCAGCGGTAGTGGGCGAAGGCCTTGTTGGCATCGGCCATCTTCTGGACGTCTTCACGGCGCTTGCACGACGCACCGATGCCGTTGCTGGCATCGAGAATCTCGTTGGCGAGGCGTTCGGCCATGGTGCGCTCGCGACGATCACGCGAGAACCCGACCATCCAACGGATGGCGAGGGTGGTGGCACGACGGGGGCGGACCTCGATCGGGACCTGGTAGGTGGCGCCACCGACTCGACGGCTCTTCACCTCGAGCTGCGGGCGGACATTGTCGACCGCACGCTTCAGCGTGCCGACGGGCTCGGAGCCGGTCTTTTCTTCGACGATGGTGAGCGCGTCGTAGACGATGCGCTCGGCGAGGTTGCGCTTGCCGCGCTGCAGGATCTTGTTGATGAACTGGGTGACGAGCACCGAGTCATGAATCGGATCGGGTTGAGTTTCGCGACGCGGGGCTGGACCCTTACGAGGCATCGTCAGCCTTCTTTCTTGGCGCCGTAGCGGCTACGGGCCTGCTTGCGATCACGAACACCAGAGGTGTCGAGCGTGCCGCGGACGATCTTGTAGCGCACACCGGGAAGGTCCTTCACACGACCGCCACGCACGAGCACGATGGAGTGCTCCTGGAGGTTGTGACCTTCACCAGGGATGTAGGCAGTGACTTCGACACCGGAGGTGAGACGAACACGGGCGACCTTGCGGAGCGCGGAGTTCGGCTTCTTCGGGGTGGCGGTGTAGACGCGGGTGCAGACACCACGACGCTGAGGGGCGCCCTTGAGCGCGGGTGTCGCTTCCTTGCGACGCTTCGACTGGCGACCCTTGCGGACCAGCTGCTGAATCGTGGGCACAGAAAAACCTTCGTGAAGTGGAAAGAGATCGTCTTGCAGCCAGCTGCACCGTGAGAGCGCGCTCAGGCCGACGAGAAAGCATACGAGCGAGCTATGGGAACCTCAACCCGCGCGGGTTTTTCGCGCGTTATCGCGCGTCAGGGGCCTTCGAGTCCTGAGCGACCAAGGGGTCAGCCGACCACCTCGACCAGCGCCTCGGCGATCATCTGATTCGCCCGGGGATTCGGATGGCCATCGAAGAAATACCGAAACAAATGAGGGTTGTCATCGATGGCGACGAGGTCCGCTGGCTTCGAGTAGCTGTCGGGCACTGGGAGGACGACGCAGTCGAGTCCGACTTCTTCACAGTCGGCTGCAACCTTGTCGGCCGTGCCCAACGATCCGGCGAGAACGTCCTTCATCACGAGGTAGGTGACCTCGACATCGGGGCCGAACGCCTGCATCAGATCAGTGAGTTCGACAAGCTTGTCCATGACGCCGGCCGCTCCGTCGAATCCCTCCTCGAAACTGAACGAGCAGGCCGAGCGGCCGTTGAAGTCGGGGTCGCTCTCGACCTCGATCCGCTCGCGGCGGCTCACCGGGGCAACCATCTCACCGTCGATCAGGCGCCAGTCGAGCGGGGTCTCGAGTGCCACCTCGTTGAACTGTGTGTAGATCTGGTCGTCCATCCGGCACAGTTCGTTGCCCGAGATCGCGAAGATCAGATGGGTGACGCCGAACTCCTGCACCAGCCGGCGGGCATTCTCATGATGCGTCTCCACCGACTCAAGTGAAAACGCATAGGTGATGACTTCATGGCACTCGGCTGAGCCGGCATCGAGCAGTGCTTCTGCGATGAGGCCGGGTTTCTGGTCGACTCGCGTCTGAATAGCGGCGACATAGCTGCCGCCCAGCCACGCGGAACGGTCGCAATCGTTCGGGTTCGACGGATCCCGATCGCGATCGGGAAGACCCAAGTTGTTGTTCCAATTGAGGCCCGAATACTCCTGACGGCCCATCGAGCTGCCGCCATTCCAGATCGCGAGTTCGTGGGGGCGCTGGCTCTGGTTGCTGCCAGTGGGAGGCGTGGGAAGTGTTTCGAATGTGGGTGTGGCGTCGATGACGAGCGAACGGGTCAACGTGTCGGGATCGATCCACGGACCCTGCAACACAAAATGTTCAAGGCCGTAGTCCTCGATCCACAACTTCGACACAACGCCGAGCTCCGCCGAAGTCAAAACAAACGAACCATCCACGCCGGCCGCAAACG
>CALKOE010000315.1 GCA_938091985.1 uncultured Acidimicrobiales bacterium
TCCGCGGCGTCGGAAGGCTTCCGACGCCGCGGAGGACTATAGACCATCCACAATGGCATGTAATATGTTCCGGCTAAACTGGACGGTTCGCCACCATCAGACGGTCAGGTTTGCGAAACACGAAACCGGTCGGCATATCAAAGCCGTGCTCAGCGGGTTCGACACGGATCCCGAGATCGAACCAAGCATCGAGAACGGCCCGCGCCTCCATGCGCGCGAGATGCGCTCCCAAGCACGAATGAGGACCGGACGCGAACGTGAGGTGGGCCAGTTCTCCGCCTCGGTCGAAGAGAAACTCGTCGGGGCGGTGATGCGCCAACGGGTCGCGATTGGCACCGGCGAGCGACACAATCACATGGTCACCCTTCCTGAACACGGCACCGAGCCGCTCGGCGTCGTCGACCACATATCGATCGAGAAACGACGCGCCGGGCTCGAGCCGAAGCGACTCTTCGATGGAACGATCCCTCATCGTGGAATCCTCGGCCAGGAGCGCGTGAATCTTCGGATCCGCGACCACGAGGCGGAGCAGATTGGCGATCATCGCCTCCGACGTTTCGAGCGCGCCGAACAGCACGATCGCGACGTTCGAAGCGAATTCGTCGTCACTCAGATCAGCGGAAGTTCGGGCCCGGGCGAGCGCGGCCTCGGGTACCTTCACCGTTCGATCGACGGCCGCACGGACTCCGTCCATCAACGAGTCGTCGGCAATGACGTCGAGATCGACAGAGAGCAAGGAGACAGCATCGGCGATCGCGGTGTACCACGCGAGCACATCCACCGCGTCGGTGTCGACCAGGCCGAGGGCCTCGATCGCGACCTCGGCGGCGACCGGTCCCGCGACCGCAGTCCTGAGGTCTACCATCGGCGCCGACCGCACCGCGGCAACCCGCCGCTCCGCAACCGCCCGCACAACGGCACCCAGGCGCCGCTTGGTCAGCGCTGGCCGAAACACCGCCGCGAATGCCTCGCGGTGACGTGTGTGCGTCGACCCATCGGTCGACAACATGCTCGGACCGACGACTCGGCCGGTCGAGAATCTCGGGTCGTCCACCGTGAACGTCGCCGAGTCGCGCATGATCTCCACGACTGCAGATCGGCCGGTCACGAGCCAGGCATCGAGCTCCCGGACCCAGGCAACCGGTGAAGTTGCCCGCAACCTGGCGAGATGCGGATGCGGATTCGCCGTGAGCTCCTCGACTGTGACCACGACACTGAGGTTACTCAGCAGAGGTCCCCGGGTTTCAGCCCCGCGCAACCGGCTTTCGCGCCGACGAACGACTCGACACTCAAGACCATGCCGGCCTCGATTTCGGTGCAGGGCGCATGTCACCCTCTCATTCCTTCGGCGTCGGGGTCCCAGAGGCAGCCGTCGACAAGGCGGGCGGCGCGCCGATCGCCGACGATCTCGAAACTGCCCGTCGACCTCGCCAGGTCGACAGGGACGTAGCCCATGGCCACCGATACCTCGGAGTGGTGGGCGTAGCCCCCGAGGTGACCCAGCCGACCACCGCCGCCCACATGCCGTTCGAGGTCTCGAACGTGCTTCGCCGCCTGGTCGACCAGACAGTGGTCTCGGCCGATCTCGCCGCGCTCGCCCTGCGCGACCTCATTGCGATGCCGGTCGACCTTCTCGCTCACGACGTCCTCGCCCTGCGCATCTGGGAACTTCGCCACAACCTCACCGCCTACGACGCCGCGCATGTCGCGGCGGCAGAGTTGGTCGACGCACCGCTCGCTACGCTCGACCGGCGGTTGGCGGCGGCGCCAGGGACACGCTGCGAGTTCTGGCTGCCCTAGGGCCGGGCCGAGAAGCCGACCGTTTCGCCGGCTGCGCCGATGAACGTGAGCCGGTTCTCGTTGATCATGAAGCCGGTCGAAGCCACGAGTCCGGCGCTTGCAAGGCCGACAACCTCACAGGCCGGGTTGCTGGTGATCGGCCCGGGCGACGTCACCGCGAAGGCCCCGTCCGTCTCCCCGCCGATCTCGACTGCAGAAACGGTGCCGGAGCAATCGGGCCCCATCAGAACAGCCTCACCGTCCTCGATCACGAGAGTCACACCTTCCATGTTCGCTCGGTTCTCGGCGGCGCGGTTCACGCCCTCGCCCGAGTAGACCGTGTCGAAGTGCCACACCGTGCCCTCGAGGGGCTGGTGCGCCGGCGGCGGGGCCTGCTCGTATCGGATCTCGACGGTGTCGCCGGAGAACGTCATCCCATTCGGATCGACCGTCCATGCGGTCGCCGAGGAGAGAGCCTGGCCATAGGCGAACTCGAAGTCCATACGCCCGTCTTCGAGACACGCCATCTCCGTCTGCCCCATGGCTCCGACGGTCAGCGTGCCGTCGTCGGCTGCGTCGATCTCGCCGAAGAACGAGTTGCAGCCGAGGTCGCCCGAAATCTGGCCGAGCTCGATGCTGATCTCGAGGTCGCTGTCGGGCAGCGGAACCACTGCGCCGTCGACGGTCAGCGAGCGAAGGATCCAGTCGCCGGCGACCGAGGGACGAGTGCCGGAATCGCCTCCAGGGTCGTCTGACGTGGTGGTGTCGGCATCGTCGCCGCAGGCTGCGGCAACGAGGACGAACAAGACAGCGATGGCAAGAATTCGGCGCATACAGATTGGACGATCAGACTTCGACATCGGTTCCCACCAGTTGGGCTTCTCGACGAATCACCATCGAGAGTGCAGCGAGCACAACGGCGATTCCGATCACCTGCACCGTGCCCACCGACTGGTCGAGGAAGATCACGCCGCCGATGGTCGAGAGCACGGGCACGGCAAGTGTGAGCATGGAGCTGATTGCCAGACGCACCCGCGGATGCGACCAGTTCATGAGGAGGTGGCCAGTGCCCGGCACGGCCAACAGGCCGGCCAACCAGGCCCAGTTGGATGCCGAGGGAACATCGATCCCACCGGCATCGATCACTGCAATCGGGAAGAGCGTGATGCTGCCGACGATCCAGAGACATGCCTGGAATTCGAGTGCGGGCACGTCCTCTCGGGCCAGTTTGGCGAGTGCGAAGTAGGCCGCGAAGAACAGCAGGGCAACGACGGCGAGGAGATCGCCGCGAAGGCTCCATGTCGAGGAGGACGACGCGCCCGACATCACGAGGGCGACACCACCGAGGCACACAACGCTGATGCCGACGAGGAACTTCGTCACCCGTTCGCCGAACTGGCGAGCGGCAACCCCCATCAGGAGCAGCGGGACGAGTGAACCGATCACCGTGGCGCTCGCAACGGTCGTCGACTTCAACGCAACGAAGAACACGGCGATCTCGAGTGAGATCGCCACCCCGGTGAGCGCCGAACGGCGGAGGTGTTGGCGCGTGATGCGGCGGCCGGCTGCGTAGACGAACGCGGTGTAGACGACGGCACCGAGAAGAATTCGCCAGAACGCGATCTGCAGGCCCGGCAGCGGCACCTTGCTGACCATGATGTTGCCGGTAGCCCAGCACGCCACGGCGAGCGAGGCGGCCCCGAGGCCGATCCGTGCGTCGCGAGGCGAGAGGTCGACATCGGTCATTGCGTCAATCTGACACGGTCCGCCCGCCGGACGCGCCATGATTGCCGGCGTGACCGCCGTAACCGACCGGAGCCGACTTCAGCGCCGGACACTCTTCACGCTCATCGGCTCGGTCGGACCCGCCGGCATGGGCATGGCCGGAGGCTTCGCGGCCACCACGCTCGCATCGAGAGAGATCGTCGAGAACGAGAGTCTTGCCACGCTCGCGGCGACAATGATCAGCATCGGCGGAGCGCTGACGGCCGTGCCCCTCTCCCGGTTCATGGCGCGCCGCGGTCGCCGGCCGGGACTACGGATCGGCTGGACGATCGCCGGACTCGGTGCGCTCCTCGCCGTCATTGCCGTCGAGACCTCGACCTATCCCCTTCTTGTGCTCGGCACGCTCGGGATCGGAGCCGGCAACGGCACGAACCTGGCCGCCCGCTACGCGGCCGCCGACCTGGCCGACGACGACAAGCGTGCCCGCTCGATCGGAATTCTCGTGTGGGCGTCGTCGATCGGGTCGATCCTCGGTCCAACGGTGGCCCTCGGAGCCACCGAGCCCCCCGCGGAGTGGCTCGGGTTCAAGGCGCTGTCCGGGCCATACCTGATGGCGATCCTGGTCTTCGCGCTGGCCGCCACCATCGTCGAAGTCTTCCTGCGACCTGATCCGCTGCTCACCGCCACCGGTGGCGACGGAATGACGGCTCCCGCCCGCCCCAGCCTGAAGGAGTCGTTCGCTCGCATCGCGACCAACCGCATGGCGGTCATTGCGGTGGGGGCAATGGCGATCGGTCAAGGCGTGATGGTCGCGGTGATGACGGTGACACCGCTCCACATGGAGGACGGCGCGCACGAAAAGGAGATCATCGGCCTCGTCATCTCTCTCCACATCGTCGGCATGTATCTCTTCGCGCCGGTGGTCGGCTGGCTGGTCGACCGTCTGCCGAGCAGCCTCATAGTCGGCATCGCCGGAGTGACTCTCTTCATCGGCGGCGAGATGGCGTCCCACACCGATGCCGAGGACCGACTCGGCGTCTTCACCGGTCTGTTCTTGATCGGTCTCGGATGGTCGTTCGCCATGATCTCCGGCAGTTCGCTTCTCACCGGTGCCTTCGGCGTGGCCGAGCGTGCTTCGATCCAGGGGGCCGCCGACTTCACGATGACGACGTCGGGAGCTGCGGCGGGGCTCGCCTCTGGTGTGGTCGTCGAGGCGAGCAGCTACCACTCACTGAGCCACTGGGCCGGCGTCGCCGCGCTGAGCCTCGTCGCAGCTGCCCTCTATCCCGCCGTCACACGGGTGCGAACACCGGAGCGCGTCTAGCTGTGATCTTCGGGGAGGTTGTCCTTGGTGATCGTGGTGAGGGTGTCGGCTGGTGTTGCCCATCCGAGTGCGCCGTGTGATCTGTGGTGATTGTAGAAGTGGGTGAAGCCGGCGTAGCCGGCTGCTCTTTCGGTTTC